>JAKAUG010000054.1 GCA_021827805.1 Bacillota bacterium
CGATGGCGTCAACGACCCCAGCGCAGCCCTCCAGTGCCTCGCCGAGCTGCGTCGCCACCTGGAGTATCTCGAGGGCAACGCGCGGCGGTGGAACGAGCTGGCTATGGCGGACGGTCACCCGCTAGCACGGCGAAAGGCGCTGCGGGCATGGGAGGCGGGAGCGTGACCGAGCGGCCGCCGCTGACCCAGGCGCAGGAGTACGCAGCCTCCGATGCCATCAGCGCCGTCGCCGACGAGCTCTTCTCGGCCATGCGCCGCTACGCCCCCATGCACTCGGCGCACGAGGGCTACGCCGTGATCGCTGAGGAGCTGGACGAGTTGTGGGATGCGGTGCGGATGCGGCAGTCGGGGCTGATCGAGGCGCGGCGGACGGGGCCGAATCCGCAAAGGCCGTGGGTGTACGTGCCGAGGGAAGGTGGGGCGTGATGCACTTCTGGACGATGGCCTCAGCCGCCGCGGTGGGCGTGTGGGGCGCCATGGCGGGCTTTGTCCTCCTGGCCCTCACCGCTGCGGCGATCTACGGCGAATCGCACCGCAGGCGGTATGAACGCCCAGAACGCAAGGAGGTGCCCCATGCCTGAGTCGCTGTCCCCGAGCGCCCTGATGATCGACGCCTCCACCGCGCCCACGGAGTCGCTGCTCGCCAGGATCGAGGCCGACGTCGCGCCGGCGAAGATCGCGGCGTGGGGCGGGTACCTGGGCGGGTGGCGATCGCCGGCGATGGCGCTGACGCGCACGTCCGTCGACTTCCTGCACTCCGGGGGGATCGCCGTCCTGCCGATCTACAACAACGCATGGCGGCACCTGGTTGTCGGGGGTGGGGTAGCGGCCGCGCAGGAGGCCATGGGCGCGATGGCTGACCTTGGCGCGCCCGCGGGCACCGCGTTCGCGCTGGACTTTGAGGCGGAGTGGCTGACGGAGCGCGGCGTGAATCTCGCGCACTGGTGGCGAGACTTCCGGCTGTCCGTGCCGTCGCAGAGATACGCTGTGTGGACCTACTCGACGGTCGAGGGATTCGATCGTTTGGGCGTCACGGGTGACGTATGGGTCGCCGCCTGGAATGCCCCCGCCGCTCCCAACGTGGGTCTGGTCCGCAGGCTCGTGGCCTGGCAGTACAAGGGCGCGGCCTTCAACGACACCGCCGACCTCGACCGCATCCGGCAGTCGGAGTTGCGTAACGGCAGCGGCTTGTGGATGCCTCCGCCAGCGAATCCCGTGCCTGCCCCGGCGGCCGATCCCAGGCTCGCCCTGACGTGGCTCCAGCGGGCAGAGCACGCCGTATCCCAGGCGCGGGTGGCGCTCGGGGGATAGGCCGCAGGCGGGGGAGGCCCCGCCATGGACCCCGCACCAGCACGGCGCGCGGTCCCGCTTGGTCTGGCAGCCATGGTGGGGTTTGGCGGGCTATCATCATGGACGGGGAGGCGACGGCCGGTGTCCGCTCTGGGCCTGTTCCGCTCGCTCGGGCCGGCCGTCGCCCGGGAGCTCGACGCGCTCCTCCAGGCGCCCGAGAAGGCCGCCGCCGACGCGCTGGCGGCGGTGAAGGCCGGATGGGAGGACCCGCAACTCGGCCCGCCCCCCGCACCCGCCGGTGCATCCGCCAAGCCCGCGCAGTCCAAAGTCGTGCCGTTCCGCGGTTCGGCGGTGCCGTCGTCTCCACTCAGCCTCGCGCAGACCCTCGCCGCGCTGCGGGCCCCTGACGTGGTCCTCGAGGCGATGCTGGCGGCGCAGGAGACGGGATTCGTCCAGTCCTGGTTCGATCGCCAGGAGAGCACGGTGCCCGCCGGCACGACGCAGGTTTTCACCGACGAGGTGCCGTCCGGCTGGGTGACGTTCGTCGTGGCCTACCGCACGGCGGTGGATCCCGCGTCGTCATCTGTCCAGGTGACGACGAGCCTCGACCAGCAGGCGCCGTTCGCCCAGGGCGTGCCGATGCCGGGCGACTGGACACTCCGCGGCGCGTTCCTGCCGCCTGTGCAGTTTTCGGTCGAATACACCGTCGTGGGCGACCCCGACCGCGACGTGACGTTCGCGCGCGAGATCCAGGCGGCGCTGGTGGACGCGCGCCAGTACCGGCTCGTGCTTCTGCCGCTATTCGCCGGGTGGTTCCGGGCTATCGGCCGGAGCCAGGGCGTGGTGCAGTAGCGATGGGCTCACCGCTGTTCGCCCTCACGCCGGAGGTCATGCGGCAACTCCTGTCCGCCGCCACCAGAACGGCGGTGGAGTCAAACTGGGTCGTCGCGTCCGTCCCTGCGCCCAACCAGATCACCGTGGCCCTGCACAACCCCGCCGCGGCCATCCCGTACATCGACGCGACCGCGGCGCCGTACTACGCGGGCGGGCTGGTGCAGTTCATCACCGGCCGGCTCGGGGGGATCGAGCCGAACAGCAACGGGGCCCCGTCCGCCACCGGGCGCGTGTCCATGCCGATCAAGAGCATCGCCACGGCGCTCGATCCGAGCGGCGGCCCGCCCACAACGACTCTGACATTCGCCGGCAGCCTACCGGGGACGCCCGACCCCGGCGACCGGCTCAACGTCTACTACGCCCAGGCGGGATCCTTCGCCCTGCCGGTCGCGGGCGAAGTCAACGTGGGGACGATCACGGGCCCGGTGACGGTGCAGACGGGAGCGAACGGCGAGTTCAACGTCACGTCCGTCGGTTCAATCGCCGCGAACGTGACGGTGGAGCAGGCCAGCGGCACGACGTTCGAGATCGATAAGGTCGGCTCCATCACCGAGAACGTCGGCACGCTGATCCAGAACGCCACCTCGAGTCCGGGCAACATCCAGCCCGGCCAGG
The DNA here is from genome assembly GCA_021827805.1 of Bacillota bacterium. Classification (GTDB taxonomy): domain Bacteria; phylum Bacillota; class Sulfobacillia; order RBS10-35; family JAJYVN01; genus JAJZWQ01. Next base: position 2,800 of record JAKAUG010000054.1, read on the forward strand.
GCGCCTTCGACAGCCTCGACGGCAACGTGGGCGGATCGGCCACCCTCGCGTACAACCAGAGCTCCTATACCGAAACGCTGTACGCATCGGGCGGGTACGTGCGCAGTCTGCTGTTTCAGGGATCTTCGGCCATCGCCACCGTCACCACGGGTCCGGATTCGCTGGCGGGCACATGGGTGCTGGCCCTGTATAACGGCACCGTCCTGCTGGGTGCGGTGTCGACCACGGTGGCGGCCGGCGGGTCCGTCGACCTCTCCCTGCCGCAGCCGACGTATCCGCTGAGCTGGCCGAACGGCATCGCGCAGAACGGGATCACCCTACAGGTGAGCTACCCTGGACTACAGGCCCTCGGAGACACGGCGACGCTGACCTGGGTTCCGAGCACACTGCTGGCGGCGGCCACCACGCCGCCATCGCTCGTGGGGGCGGTCGTCTGAAAGCCCACGGGTTCGAGTTGTATCACGTCGAGTCTCCGATCGGGACGGTGGTCGCGAGTTTTCGCGACGAGGGACTGTTGCAGGAGTGGCTGCACGAGAACATACAGTCCGGTCAGGGGTATATCGTCCGGCGGTGGGCGGTCGCCGTGACGTTGCACTCGGCCGGCAACGCGCCGCCGCCGGGGGTGCTGGTGCCGATGGGCGGCCGGGGCCTCCAGCAGCCGGCCATGGTGCCGCCGCCGGCGGTGACCACCGTCGTGACGTTCAGCATCACCCACAACCCCAACCAGCCCCCGGTCGGCTGAGCCGCGCGGGAGGTGCTCGCGTGCCAAACGAGGCGACAGCCGCGGAGCCGGACGCCACCCCGAACCCCATCTCCTCCCCCGAATTGCTGGCAGCCGCGCTGGCGCGCCGCCAGGCGGAGTTGGACGCGCGGGAGAAGGCCGTCGCCGAGCGGGAGCGCCTCGTCGCCTCCACTGCGGAGGCCCTGGAGCACCGCGTCTCCGCTGCCAAGCCCTATCTCCGCCGCATTGCCGACCTGCGCAAGGAGGTCGCGGAGTGGACTGAACTCGCCGCTTCCGCCGGCGCCAAGGCGGAGGAGGCCGCGAGTCAGGACGCCGACCGCCGGGCGGACGCGGCATCCGCCGACGACCAGGCCGAGGCCGCGAAGGCACGCCAGGCCGAGGTGCAGCGGCAGGTCGTGAGGGCCATCGAGGAGCGCGACGCCCTCCTCCGCAACCTCGCCCTGCTGGACACGGCGCTCGACGCGCGGGAGAAGCGCGCCCAGGAGCTCGCGCGGGTGGTGGCGATGCTGCAGGAGGACCGCGACCGGCTGTACCAGGAGATCGCCGGGGGCCGCGAGTCGGCGCGCTGATCACCATGGCGCACCATGCCGCCAACGCCAAAGTGGTGTATACTGCCGCCTAGCCTGCTGACCAGACCATACCGCGCTCCCCTGGTCGGGGGTGCCGCCGAGGTGGCGGTGCCCCCGTGCTCGTGTGGAAATGCGACGGAGACGGCAGGACGCCGTGTCCCGAGGAGTGGCCGGAGCCCGGCGATCGCACGGGTTACGGCGCGGCGATGGCCCACCTGCGGTCGGTGGAGGGCAAGGGCCACCACATTTTCGGCCTGATCGAGAGCAGCACCGGGCAACTCCTGGTGCGCGGCACCAACCTCAAGGGCGCGATCGCCGCCGGCTACTGCGAACCCAAGGAGAAGGCCTCCCCGGGAGGGCCGCGGGGCACCTCGCGCGCCCAGAGGGAGGCGCGTGCCCACGCGCTGCGCCGCAGCCTCGGCGGCAAGCGCTACGTCGCGGAGGGCCACCGCGACATCCAGCCGCCCAACGGGCCGCGCACCTCGGCCGACATGGGCTCCGAGATCCCGGCGCCCGTCTCGGGCGTGATGACCAGCTACACGCTCGTCTTCCCGCCGGAGATGCTCGGGCTGCACGCGCTCCTCTGTCAGTACATGCGGAGGCCTGACGGCTCCGAGTTCGGCTGGAGCCCGGACGACGTGAACACGATGACCTGGGGTGTGTACCGCGAGTACGCGGAATACTTCATCCCGCGGGCGATGGTGAGGGAGTTCGGCTATACCGGCAAGATGAAGACGTTGGCCCTCGAGCAGTTCTCGGAGGTGGTGCGTCGCACTGCGGATATGTCGGCCGACCAGGTGCAGTCGGCGCTGCTCAAGGCGGTAGCGGATACGGCGACGGCGATGCACAAGGCACAGGCCGGAGAGGCCGCGCCGGAGGAGGTCGGCGTCCGTGGCTAGCGGTAATAGGGGATTCAAGCTGGGCCAGGCGCTGTCGGCAGTCGCGGACGAGGACGCGCCTGAGGGCCCCCGCACCGAGGATCAGCTCGCGGCGCGGATCGGCAAGAACTTCGTGGAGCGCATCCTGGAGCGCGCCTCCGAGGGCGCACTGTCGGCCACAGCTCCGCCCGACCCGACGCAGCAGGTCGAGGGACTCAAGGGCCTCGTGCAGGCCGCCGGCGACCTGAAGAAGCTGTTCGCCGACGGCGACGGGGATGACGAGACGGAGGCGTTCCTCGCCAAACTGCCGAGGGGCGTGCGCCGCCGGTTCCTGCGGCTTCTCGACGACGACGACGAGCCGCGCGCGCGCCGCGGCGGCGGCGGCGGCGGCATGATCAACCTCTTTGACAAGCTGGCCGACATGCAGAAGCAGACGCGCGCCGAGACGCGCGAAATGCTGAAGGAAT
>JAKAUG010000123.1 GCA_021827805.1 Bacillota bacterium
GTCTGGTATGCTCCATGCCCCGTATCCGATGCTGTACCAGGGCGGACCCCAGCCCGAGGGAGCCTGGCGGAGGCCAATGTGATGCCCCCCGGCTCTGGCCGTGGGGAGGTTTGGCGAGCCCGGCTCGCATGCAGCGCACAGGGCTCCGGCGTTCAGCCGGAGCCCTGCGGCTCGGGTTAAGACTGGGCCCAGATTTGCGTCTGGCACGGGAAGCTAGTCCCCGTCCGGCCCACCGCCTTCCGGCATGTGGTCCTCCGCAAATTGGATCATCTTCCGTACCATGTGGCCGCCGATGGTGCCGACCTCGTGGGTCGTCATCTCGCCCCAGCCGCGCTCCGCGATGCGGTCGCGCAGACCGAGTTCCTCGGCCGTCTCGTACTTCAACTGATCCAGGGCACCTTCGGCCTCCGTTCGGACCGGTCTGCGCCGTCGCTTCGACAGGCGGATCGACCTCCCCGATCTTCTGGCCCCCCCGAGCAGGCATAGCTTGCGTCGGCGCCGCGCCCGGCACGCTGGCAGTCTCCGGCGGCGGACCCAGCGCGGGCCGCTCTAGGCGCACGGCCCGGAGGCCTGAGGCGGAACGACCTCCGCGAGCGGGCTGCCCGGCTCGCCGGCGTCAAAGCCGAGGACCAGGCCCCGACCGTCGCTCTCCAGACGCAGATCCTGTGTGCGCGCGACCTCGACCGTCACGATGTGGCGGAGCTGCAGTTCTGCGGTGGTCGCCGGATCAGGCCCCCCGGCCGAAGGCTCCATGAGGGCCACGCGGGGTCCGACCATCTGCAGCAGGGAGGTCGGCACGGAGCCCGCACGTCCCCCGCCAGGCACCTCCAGCACCTGTGCCTTCAGCGCGGAGCCCAGCCGCTCCACGGCGCCAAGCTCGCCGGGGGTGAGTCCATCGGCCAGCAGCATGCGCAGGCGGCCGTCCTCCAGGCGCACCAGCCCCGGCTCCGCGGCCAGCGTCTCGGCCTGCGGATCCCGCTCAGCCAGGGGCCAGAGGACCTGCAGCTTCGCCGGGCCCAGGGTGACGGATGTGCCAGCCTCGGCCGGCCGCACGGATACCCCGTGCGCGTGCGCATCGGCCAGGACCGCCTTGTGCGCCGGACAGGTGTTGCCGGGCACCAGGTCCCAGAGGTGTTCCACGGGCAGGGCGTCCATCACCGCCACCAGACCCACGGCCGAACTGGCGTTGCCGCGCGTCAGGAAGACATCGTCCAGGCGCGGGATGCTGAGCTGATCCAACCGCCGGACGACGGCCTCCCCGACCGGGCCCGACCCGCCGTCCACCAGGGCCGCGTGGTCGCCACTGGTCACCAGCACCGCGCGCCCGCTGTCCGCCAGAACATCGACCCGCACCTGCGTGGTCGGCGCCGGGCCAAGCTCCCCAAGCGCCAGGCGCGGCAGGGAACCCGCAAAGGGCATGGGCGCCCCCGAGGCGCGGGAGATGGTCAGCCCGACCGTCAGAAGCCCCACGGCCGCGACGGCCTCGGCGGCCACCCGCAGCCACTGGGAATCACCGCGACGCCTCTGGACGCGCCAGTACAGGCCGCGCACGCGCCCACCCCCCGTACCGGGGCAAGCCTATGCGCCCAGATGGGACGGCATGCCGGCGTTGAGCCAGCGGACCGCGCGCTCCAGGACCTCTTCGGCCGGCCCCGCGTGAACCTCGGGTCCGGGCAGCGAGTCCACAAAGGCCCGGCCGTAGGGCTGCGTGACGAGGCGCCCGTCCAGGACCACGGCCACGCCACGGTCCGAGGTGGAACGGATCAGGCGGCCGAAGCCCTGCTTGAAGCGCAGCACGGCCTGCGGCAGTTGCAATTCCCGGAAGGGGCTGAGTCCCCGCGCGGCGACCGCCTCCTGGCGCGCCTGCTGCAGGGGCATGTCTGGGGGCCAAAACGGCAACTGGGCCAGCACCACACAGCGCAGGGCATCCCCAGGCACGTCGACACCCTCCCAGAAGGAGGCGGAGCCCAGCACGACGGTCTCCTCGTTGCGGCGGAGGGCGGAAGCCAGCGCGGAGCGACCGCCGTCGAGCCCCTGGGCCAGGCAGGCAATCCCCCGGCTCTCCAGGGCGGGGCCGAGCTCGGCGCGCATCTCGCGCATGTGCCGGTTGGAGGTGAACAGCACCAGGGCATGCCCGCGGGTGGCCACGAGGAGGCGCACGAGCCACGGACCGACCCCACGCGCAAAGACGTCGGCCGGCGTCCCCGAGACCGGCGGCAGATCCGTGGGGACCACGAGGAGCGCCTGCTCCCGGTAGCGGAAGGGCGAGCTCACGGCGAGTTCGTCGGTGCGCTCCGCCTCTGAGCCCGTGCCGAGGCCCAGCCGGGTCCTGAAGTACCCGAAACGCCCCCCCACGGACAGTGTGGCCGAGGTCAGGATCACGGAGCGTTTGGGCGCGAAGAGCTCGTTGCGCAGGATCTCCGCCACATCCACCGGGCTGGCGCGCAGGACGACGCTGCCACCGCCGCGAGCGGTGGGCACCTCAAGCCAACTCACCCAGCCCTCGCGTCCCCCGAGGCAGAGGAGCAGGTCCACGGCGAACTCGGAGGCGCGTTGCCCCTGAGCCCCAAGAGCTGCCACGCGTTCCGCCGGCAGCCCCGCCGCGGCGGCCTCCTCGGGCTCCAGGGCCTCCGCGGCGTGTTGCAGGCCGCGGCCCACCTCCTCAAGGGCGGTCGAGGTACGCCGGCCGGCCTCCGCGAGGGCATCCCACACCGGGTCGCGGCCGGGCTCGGGCCTGGGCTCCAGACGCACAGTGGCGCGCGCATACCCACCCCCGTCCCGCCGCTGCGCCCAGGCCCGGCACAGGTTCATGCACTCCCCCGCCGCCTCCCGCGCCACCTCCAGCGGGCTGAGCGCCCGCTCAAGCAGGCGGCGGGCGCGGGCCGCCGCCCCGCCAGGATCGGCACCGGCGAGCGGTTCGAGGACGGCCCGGAGTGCGGTGAGGCTGGATGCGCCGTGGGCAAGGCCGGCGAAGAAGCGCTCCAGGGACCGCTCACCCACCACGTGGCCCAGGTGCAGGGCTGCCTCGTCCTCCAGGTGGTGGGCCTCGTCCAGGACCAGATACTCGTGCGCCGGCAGGACGGACCCCTCGCGGCCGATGTCCGCGAAGACCAGGGCGTGGTTGGCCACGACCACGTCGGCCCGCTCTGCGCGGCGGCGGGCCCGATACAGAAAGCACCGCTCGTAGAGGGGGCAGCGGCGCCCCGTGCACGCGACGGCCTCCGTGGAGAGCGTGGCAAAGTACTCGGCGTCCTCCCCGTACAGGCCCAGCTCGCCGGAATCTCCCGTGCGCGTCCTCCACAGCCACGACGCCAGGCGCATGTCCCGGGCGGCATCCAGCACCGACGGGGGCGAGGCGAGATGCTCCTGCCACAGCTTGAGACAGAGGTAGTGCGCCCGACCCTTCAGAAGGGCGACCCTGCCCCCCGGGTCCGCGGAGCCGAGCGCCATGGGGGCATCCCGGCTCAGGAGCTGCTCCTGCAGGTTCACGGTGTGCGTGGCCACCACGACCCGCGAGCCCTGCCCGGCGGCCCAGGCCAGGGCGGGCAACAGGTAGGCCAGGCTCTTGCCGGTCCCCGTGCCCGCCTCCACCACCAGGTGCCGGCCGCCCTCCAGCGCCTGCCGCACCGCATGCATCATCTGCCGCTGCCCGCCGCGCACCTCGAAGCCCTTCAGGCGCCGGGCCAGGGCGGAGCCCGGGGAGAGCAGCGCCTCGATGGCGTCCAGGGACCGAGCGGGGTCCCCGGCCCCCTCCGGCCGGCCGTCCTCATCCTCTGCGGCGGGCGGCAGGTGCGGGACGGCCTGGGCGCGGTCTCCCACCACCAGGCGGGCGAGGGGCGTGCCGAGGGGCCCGGCCAGATACGCCAGGGTGTCTCGCAGTTCCGGCTCCAGATCCTCCAATTCGTTGAGCAGGGCGGAAAACAGGGCGGCGGTCGCGGTCGCGTCCGCCAGCGCGTCGTGGGCCCGGGTCAGCTCCAGGTTGCGCGCGCGAACCAGGTCCTCCAACCTGTGGCTCCCGGCGGCGGGATCGAGCAGCCGCGCCATCTCCAGCGTGTCGTACACATCCTGCTCAAGAGGCGGAAGGCCCGCCCGCCGCAGGCCCTGGCGGATGAACCCCGTGTCAAAGGACGCTTGGTGGGCCACGAGCGGCAGGTCCCCCACCAGCGCGCGGAACTGGGCCAGGGCCTCGTCCGGTCCCGGCGCACCCGCCAGGCGCTCCGGGCTGATCCCGGTCAGGCGCTGGATGGCCTGGGGCACCGGGCGGCCGGGGTCGACCAGCGTGCTCCAACCCCGGCTGCCCTCCGGATGCACGACGCAGACCGCCAACTGCAGCAGGCTGTCGGAGGAGGCGTCGAGCCCGGTGGTCTCGCAGTCAATGGCAGCGAAGGCGCGCGGGCCCTCCATCTCAGGCGAGCGCCGCGCGCACGCGGTCCAGGGCCTCCCCATAGCGCTGGGCAGCCTGGGAGATCACTTCGTCGGGCAGCCGCGGCGCGGGGGGCTCCATGTTCCAGCCGGAGGCCTGCACGAAATCCCGGATCGGCTGCTTGTCCAGGGAGTCGATGGCCTGGCCCGCCTGGTAGCGCTCCGCCGGCCAGAAGCGGGAGGAATCCGGGGTCAGGATCTCGTCGATCACGGCCAGGCGTCCGTCCACGCGACCGAACTCAAACTTCGTGTCGGCGAGCAGGATGCCCGCCCTGGCGCAGCGCTCAGCGCCAAAGCGGTACAGCTCCATGCTCCGATCACGGAGCTCCGTCGCCACCTCGGCGCCGAAGCGGTCGGCGACCACGCCCAGGGACACATTCTCGTCATGGCCCGTGTCGTTCTTGAGGGCAGGGGTGAAGATCGGTTCGGGCAGTCGGGCATTCATCACCAGCCCGGCCGGCAGGGGCACGCCGCAGACCGTCTGCTGGCGCTGGTATTCCTTCCAGCCGGATCCGGCCAGATAGCCCCGCACCACGCACTCCACGTCCACCCGCTGGGCGCGGCGCACCACCATGCTCCGCCCCGTCAGGAGATCCACCATCGCGGGGGCAAGACCGAGGCCGTCCAGACGCGTGCTGAGCAGGTGATGGGGCCCGAGGGGCGCTGCGGCCTGAAACCACAGCTCGGACATGGCGGTGAGCACCCGCCCCTTGCCCGGGATGCCCTGACCAAAGACCACGTCGAAGGCCGAGAGCCGATCGGTGGCCACCAGCAGCAGGCGCCGCTCATCCAGCGCGAACATCTCGCGCACCTTGCCACGGTGCAGACGGGGTAAACCGATCTCCGGACAGGTCGTCAGTACCTGTCCCGTCATGTAGGTCCCTGGTTGGAGAAATGTGTACTAACCGATTTCTCGGCCTTCCACACCGTCCGCCCGACCAGGTTTTCGCCCCTTTCGGCCTTGGATTTGCCCCTCGCGGGGCTGCAGGCAACAGGCGGACTTGGACTGCGCGG
>JAKAUG010000276.1 GCA_021827805.1 Bacillota bacterium
GCCAGCCCCGCCAGGTCCGCCAGCAGCTCCGCGGGCACCGCGCTGGCCTTGGCGAGTTCGCAGTAGGTGAGCAGGACGGAGAGAAGGAACCGGTTCCTGTGTCGCCCATGCGCGCCAAGCCGCGCATCGACCCGCCCGAAGGCGGCGCGGACCTCCGCGGGGCCCAGGCCCAAGCGTCGCCGCACCAGGGCGGCCAGGCCATCCAGGGCCTCCTCGAAGTGGGCCTGGTTCAGGACCAGCGTGTCGTCGAAATCCACGCAGATCAGGGTATCCGTGGCCGGAACCTCCTCAAACGGGGCCGATCGGACACCGGGCGGGGCGCAGCCGCGGGCAGGGGGCCGCCAGCCGGAACGGATCAGGGGTCCGCGGTGGCCCGCGGCTCCGGATCGCGGGCCGCGGCCTCCAGGCGCTCGACGGCTTGGCGCATCGCCTCCGCGGCACGGAAGCGCGGGCTGGCTTCCAGCTCCAGGCGGGTCCCGGCGGGCGGAGCCTGGAAACCCCCCGAGGCGTCGAGGACCCCCAGCTCCTGGAGAATGGTCAACGCCGCCTCGGCCGAGCTCGGGTCGGGCACCGTGGCCGGGGCCAGGTGCGCCACCAGGGCCAGCGCGGGCGGCAGCTGCCCGCCGCGGGCGAGTTGCTGCACCCGTCGGTACACCCCCCGCAGGGATTCTCGATCGGGGTGGCGTCGTCGCACGCCGGCTCTGGCCGCTGTGGCGAAGCGGGTCCAATCCCCGCCCGACGGCGCCAGGTCGCGCACGGTGAGCCGCAGGGTCGGGGCGTTGCGGAAGCGGTGGACCTCGGGCTCGACAACGAGGTCCAGCGTCTCGCCAGAGCCCAACCCCTCGGCCCAGTCGCCCAGACCAAAGGCCACCACCGGGCAACCGGCCGGGGCGCCGGCAACCCTGGTCAGCGCGCGCACGTGCTGGCCGGATGTTCCCATGGTGCGCACGTCCTCCAGGCGCACGCCCCGCAGCAAGAAGCGCGGTGGCGGCTCGAGCGGCCCCAGGCGCTCAAGGGCGAGCCCCAGGCCGAGGTCCAACTCCCGCGGCGTCAGGATGCCGTCGAGCTCCCAGCGGCCGGCTGTTGGCCCGCCGCGCGGGAACAGGGCCTCCATGGCGGCACGCAACTGGGGGAGCGCGGCGTCGTCCCCCGCGAGCCCCACCGCCCGGGCGCCGCCGCCCCCCGAGACCAGGGGCCCGCACCGCTCGAGCGCGGCGGCCAGGTCCAGGTGCTGAGGGGCGCGGCCCGAGCCGCGCCACCGGCCCTGGCCGTCCTGGCCGGCCAGCAGGACCGGCACCGCGAACTTTTCGCACAGGGCACCGGCGGCCAGGCCCACCAGGCCGGGCGACCACCCGGCATCGGCCAGGAGGACGACCCCCGGCACCTCGCCGGAGCGGAGGATGGCAGCCTCGGCCTCGGCCACGACGCGGGCGGCCTCCTCCTGCCGCCGGCGATTGGCCTCCTCCACCTCTGCCAGCAGGCCCAGGGCGCTCGCCGCATCCGCGGCCCGGAGCAGGTCCAGGGCCGGCCGCGGGTCGCCCATCCGCCCCGGCGCGTTCAGCCGCGGGGCGACGCCGTGGGAGATGTCCCGCAGCGTCGGGCGCTGGCCGGGGGAGACGCGGGCCTGGGCCAGCAGGGCCGCGAGCCCCGGGCGGGACGGGCGGGCCATGGCGTCCAGCCCACCGCGCACGAGCCAGCGGTTGGGACCCGCCAGGGGTGCGATGTCGGCCACCGTGCCGATGGCGACCAGGTCCAGGGAGGGCGGGGCCTCGGCCCCGAGGGCCCGGGCCAGGGCCTGCACCAGGCACCAGGTGACCCCGGTGCCCGTCAGCTCGGTCCAGGGGGTCTGGGGGGCGCGCCAGGGGTTGACCAGGGCGGCGACGGCCGGAAGGGGCTTCTGCAGGCGGTGGTGGTCGGCCACCACCACATCCACCCCCCTCGCGGCGGCCAGCTCAAGGGCCTCATATGCGGTGCTGCCGTTGTCCACGGCGAGGACCAGCGAGGCCCGGTGCTCCTCCAGAAGCGCGGCCAGGGCGCCTGGGCGCAGGCCGTAGCCGTCCTGGCGCCTTGGCAGGTGCACCGCCACCCGAAGCCCCAGGGCGCCCAGGCCCTCCCCGGCCAGGGCCGCGGCGCAGATGCCGTCGGCGTCGTAATCCCCGGCGATCAGCACACACTCGCCGTTCTCCCGGGCCAGCAGCAGGCGCCGCACCGCCCGGTCGAGGTCTGGGAGGTCGGGCGTCTCGAGCGGTGGCGGCTCCAGCAGGACCGCCAGGTCCGCCGCCGAGCGGCAGCCCCGCGCCCAGGCCAACGTCAGCGCGCTCGGGGGTAGGTCGTGCTCCTTCCCGCGCTCGGAGAACCAGGCCCGCGGCGGTTCCTCGGGCACATGCCATCGTTTGCCGAGCAGGCTGATCACGCGCCGCCCCTCTCCAGACGGATCTCCCAGTGCCAGGCGCGTCCCAGGGGCCGGCGGGTGCGGGTGACGCCGAGACCCCGCTCCGTTGCCCAACGCTCCACGAGATCGGCGACGTTGCCCGGGCGGTCCTTGATCAGGACCACCCCGTCGCGCACCAGGTAGCCGATCGACCTCTCCAACTGCTCCTGGGGCGAGGGCAGCGGCACATCCAGACACCTCCCGCGCGCGTGCGCCTCCTCAGACCGGGCGCAGAAACGGAAGCGCCCAGCAGGACCAGCGGCCCACGACCGTGGGTTCCCCAGGCTCGAGCCCGGCCTCGCGGAGCCAGGCCGCCGCCCTCTCCGGGGCCCAGCGGTGCTCCTGCGGCGGGCCGGGGCTGGGAGCACACGGCCAGTCCAGGGCAAGCCCCCGGGCCCCCACCGCCAGCACCCGCCGGACCTCCCGGGCGAAGGAGGGGGGATCGGCCAGTTCGTGCACCAGGAAGGCCAGCAGGATGCCCTGGCATTCGCCGGACGGCAGTGGCAGGGACGACTCGCCGCACACCCTGGTCTCGACGTTGCCAAGACCCGCGGCCGCAGCACGGTCCGCCAACAGGGAGAGCATGGCGGGGGCGATGTCCAGGGCCAGGACCCGGCCCTGGGGCCCCACCCTGCGGGCCAGGGGCAGCGCGAAGAATCCCGGACCGGCACCCACGTCGGCGACAACGTCGCCCAGGGCCGGTGAGAGCAGATCCAGGACGACCTCTGGGGGGAGGTCTCGCTCGCGTTCCGAGGATAGCAGCCGCTCGGCGCGGACGGGGTCGAACTTGAACCCTGCCATCAGCCGTCACGCTCCTTGGCCGAGTCCTACCACGCCGCGGTGTCCGCTCCTGCAACGGACCCCCCGCGCAGGGGAATGCGAGCCCGGCCCGCGAACCCCAGCGTCGGTGAGAAAAGGGGGGAGGGCCACGTGCAGGCACTTGTGCTGTCCCTGGACCAGGGTACCACGAGCACCAGGGCGTTGGTGTGGGACCTGGATGGGAACCGCTTGGCCGGAGCCCGGCGGCCGCTGCGCTGCCGCTTCCCCAGCCCCGGCCTGGTGGAGCAGGACCCCGAGGAGATCTGGGAGAGCGTGCGCGAGGCGGGGATCGAGGCGCTGGCCGCCGTGCCGGCTGACGCCGTGGCCGCGGTGGGGATCACCAACCAGCGGGAGACGACCCTGCTCTGGGATCGCCGGAGCGGCCGGGCTCTGCACCCCGCCATCGTCTGGCAGGACCGTCGCACGCAGCGGGCCTCGGCCGCCCTGCGGGAGCAGGGGCTGGAGCCGCTGTTCGCCGAGCGCACCGGGCTTGTGCTGGATCCTTACTTTTCTGGTACCAAGCTGGCCTGGCTCCTTGAGCACCTGCCCGGGGCCCGGGCGCGGGCCGAGGCCGGGGAGCTGGCCTTCGGCACGGTGGACAGCTGGCTGCTCTTCCGCCTCACCGGGGGTCGCGTGCATGCCACCGACCCGAGCAATGCCTCGCGAACCCTGCTCTGGAACATCCGCACGTGCCGCTGGGATCCCGAGCTCCTGAAGATCCTGGGCATCCCGCCTGAGGTTCTGCCTGAGGTGCGGCCCACGGCGGGGTTCTTCGGACGGAGCGCGGACAGCGTCTGGGGCCGGCCCCTGCCCGTCACGGCCCTGGTGGGTGATCAGCAGGCGGCCCTCTTCGGCCAGGGGTGCCTTCAGCCGGGCAGTGCCAAGAATACCTATGGTACCGGGGCCTTCCTGGTGGCGCAGGCCGGGGAGCGGGTTCCCGCGGCTCCGGGGCTCGTGGCGACGGTGGCCTGGCAACTCGGCGGCCAGAGGCCCCGCTACGCCCTGGAGGCCTCCGCCTTCGTGGCCGGTGCGGCCCTGGACTGGCTGCGGGACGGCCTCGGCCTGGTGCGGAGCGCGGCGGAGGTCAGCGAGCTTGCGGCGACGGTATCCGACGCGGCCGGGGTGTACTTCGTCCCCGCCCTGACGGGCCTCGGGGCGCCGCACTGGGATCCGGGGGCGCGAGGCCTGATCATCGGCCTCAGCCGCGGGAGCGGGCGCGCGCACATCGCGCGCGCGACGCTGGAGGCCCTGGCCTGCCAGACGCGGGACGCCGTCGTGGCCATGGCCAAGGCGGGCCTCGGCCTGACCGAGTTGGCGGTCGACGGCGGGGTGGCCGCAAGCGACCTCTTCCTGCAACTGCAGGCCGACGTGCTGGGGGTCCCCGTGGTGCGCTCGGAGGTCCTGGAGGCCACGAGTCTCGGTGCGGCGCGCCTTGCCGCCATCGGGGCGGGCCTGGGGGAGACCCCGCCGGGGCCCGGGCCCGCGGGCCGGCGCTTCCTGCCGGCGGCCGAGCGCGGCCCGGCCGAGCGGCTGTATGCGGGGTGGCAGAGGGCGTGCGAGCGGGCGATGGGCTGGGAGCAGGGATGAGCGTCCCCGAGGCCGTGGGCCGGCGGCGTGCCCTGCTCGAGCGGCTTGAGCGGGAGACCTTCGACCTGTTGGTCCTGGGCGGCGGCTCGGTGGGGGCGGGCATCGCCCTCGAGGCCGCGGCGCGGGGGCTCGCCGTGGCCCTGGTCGAGCGCGCGGATTTCGCCAGCGGGGCCTCGGGACGCTCCACGAAGCTCCTGCACGGCGGGGTGCGCTACCTGGAGCGCGCGGTCACCCACCTGGACCTGGGGGAGTACCGCCTGGTGCGGGAGGCGCTCGCCGAACGCGCGGCGCTGTTCCGCCAGGCGCCGCACCTCTGCCGGCCCGTCGCCATCCTGACGCCGGTCTCCAGTGCCTGGGAGCTCCGCTACTATGCCGCGGGCCTCGGGCTCTACGACCGTCTGGCCGGAGCCCAGAGCCTGGGCGCCACCCGGGTCCTGGACGGCGCGGGGGCGCGGCGGGCCTTTCCCGCGCTGGCCGCGCGGCGCTGGGCCGGTGCCGTGTGCTACCTGGACGGGCAGTTCGACGACGCGCGCTTCAATGTGGCCCTGGTCCTGACGGCGCTCGAGCTGGGGGCCGTGGCCGTGAA
>JAKAUG010000127.1 GCA_021827805.1 Bacillota bacterium
GGCGTGGAGGGATGGAGCGACCGGCACTTGGGCGATGACGTGGCGGCACAGCGCACGGCTGCCGCGCTTGCCCGCCCCGGCCTCCTGGTGTGCCGTGCGTACGGTCGAGGGGGGTCAACTGCTGCCAGTATTCTTGCCCTGCGTACGCGTTTGTGGCACAATATCGGCAGTGGTTGGCGACAACCAAGCCAGCCCTTGTACCTTGAGAACCTCTGCTTCGGCGGCTGTGCCGGGGATGAGCGTCCGGCACGTAAGAGCATAGAAACGCATGGGGATGGAACAGCGCTGGCGGCTGCGGTCCATGCCCAATCGGGCCTGATCCAGGCCGGATCCGATCACGCCACCGCTGTCCCACGAAGAGCTCCAACAGTTGCGTGCTCGGGGTGCCGCGCTGAAACACCGGTTCGGCAACCTCCGCGCTGGCCGAGCCGTCCGCTGGGACAAACCAGAACGCCGCCCCGCACATCGCCATCGGGGAGCCCTCTGCCCGCCCGCGCCTGGCCCGCGGCGCCCCCGAGGGGCAGGCGATCAGCTCGCCGCGGCAAGAGCGATCTACACCGTCTCCACCGCCACCCGCTCACCACCCGCGGCGAGCGACCGCTCCGCCGCTTCGGTCACCGCGAGGGTCTGGGCGGCGTCCGCGTATGGAGAGCGCAGCAGGCCCGCGTCCCCGGTGCGGATCGCGGTCAGAAAGCTGCGCACAAGTTCGTCGTACGGATCCCGGACATTCTGGCCCTGGATTTCACGGCCGTCGACCCAGGCCTGAAAGCTCCCCCAGCAGTTGTAGCGCACCAGGCAGTCCCGGGCAACGAACTCCAGTTCCGAGCGACCACCACGCTCGGCCGCACACGACGAGGAGATGTTGCCGATAGCCCCGCTGGCCCATTGCAGGTTGCAGACCGACGCGTCCTCCGTCTGCATCCCCGGCACGTCCGTGAGCATTCGCAGGGCCCCGCTGCAGTGGACTGCGACAACCTCTCCGGCGAAGTAGCGGGCGAGATCGAAGATGTGGGTCGTCTGCTCGATCATCTGCCCGCCCGATTGCGCCTTGACCCGCCACCACGGGGTGCCCGGCAGGCCCTGCATGTAGGTGCCGAGGATCAAGCCAAGAGACCTGCCCGACAGGGCCTGCTGCACCTGCTCATTGATGTCGCTATACCGCCACATGTACCCGGAGGATGCCAGCACGCCACCCCGGCGAACGGCCTCGAGCACCCGCCGCGCATACGCCACGTGCAGGGCCACCGGCTTGGCCACGAACAGATGGCTGCCACGTCCGACGATCTCCTCTTCCTGCCCGTCGTGGGCAAACGGTGGAACGCAGACGAACACCGCGTCGTACGGCTCGGCCTCCAGCATGTGCCGCCAATCGGTATAGACATGGGCTCCGAAGGGCTTAGCCGCCTCGGCTGCCCGCTCGGCCACCAGGTCGCAGGCTGCCGTGAGCGTCGCCACGCCCTTCTCGGACTCACGGACGAGGGTCTGCAGATAGCGCCCCGCAATCCCTCCGGTCCCGATGAACCCAATCCTCAACACCAAATCACGCGACGCCGGTGGCCCCCGGCTTCAGCCGTGGGGAGGAGGCGTCGCTGCCCCCTTTCTGGGTCGAGTATGCGTATCCGTCTCCTCGCTGCGGCGCGAGACAGGAACGGTGCGAACGATGATCGGCGGAACCGACCCGGAAGGACCCGGATGTGCGGATGGCAACCGGCCCCACGTGCCGTCCGGTGGTCTTCCATTTGCGATTGCCGCGCACTCTGGGCACATCCGCGCGAACAACGTCGCCGCCGCGGAACCCCTCCCCGCCCCTGTGGCGTGCCAGGGAACCGGGGGGGAAGCCGCTCCTGTCCGGGTTGGTGCGCTGATATCGACCGCGCCCCGCCGCCTTGATGACGAGCGTGGGGACGTCGGTGCCGCGCGGTGTTGTGGGCGTGCTCGCCCCAACGCAGGCTGCGTCCAGGGCGTGGGGCTTCGGCAGGCCGGCTCGGGTGCCGTTCCACTTGGTGCGCCCACCACTGCCGACCTCGACCGACAACCCCGTCTTGCCCAGGGCGCCGTGGAGCGCCCAGCGGGTGGAGTTGACCGCCGCCGCGTCCCGCAGAGGCGTCTTGGCGCGGCCCTGCGCCCCACGGCAACGCTCGCTGCGCTTGTGGTCCAATGGCCGGGCCGAGCCGCGCGGGATTTCCGCCCACTCGACCGGTGTTCGGTCGTTCTTGGCCTCGTTGCACGTCCGGCGGGCCAGGACGAGGTTGGACACCCGGTCGGTGCCGCCACGCGGCTGCGGCAAAACGTGGTCCATGTTCAGGATCGGGTCGCCCGCAAGTCCGTCACAGTACGCGCAGGTGTGGCCGAACTCCAAGGACAGGTATTCGCGCCCCCCGAACCCGGCGAGCGTCCCTTGCTGGTACTCCACCCTCGCGGTCTCTGGGTCCTCGATCGCTTGGAGGTCGAAGCGCACCAGCTCCAGCGCAACCGCGGTGATCGGCGCGAGATGGCGGTGGCGCTGAACCCAAGACGTGAGGTTGTCCACTTGGCAGCGGAGTGAGGGCGCCAGGCGGCTCCCCGGCCACACACGGGAGTCGTGATGCCCCGCCGCGTGGCACGGCCGACAGAACCGGCTGCCGTGGCGGGCGTTCTGGCCGCAAGCGGCGGACCGCTCGGGGTGCCGGTTTGCGCATCGTGGCTTCCGGTGGCGCAGATTCGCCGACCGGCGGCGGTCGCCTGCCCGTTGTGCCATGCGCTTGTGCATGTCGGTCCTGTGGTCCACCTGAGCCAGGTGCACAACGGTTCCGTTCTCAGCCCCGTCCTCGCGCACGAGCGCCACGCCGCTCTGCTTGGCACCAGGGTCCAACTTCCATCGCATCAGTTGCGGCACGGACTCCTCCACGGTGCGATCCCTGAGCCGGATGGTGAACGGGTGCGGACGGTGGACGAGCGCGCGTCCGCGCGAGAGCAGGATGCGGGCGCGGCGCTCGGAACAGGGCAGCAGAGGTTTCTTCCGCTCAGCGAGCACGAAGACCACGGAACAAGACTCCCTTCGGAGGCCCCTTACGGGGCCCGGTGACGGGATCGGACTGGCGTTCCCGATCCGCTCCCCTCGGCCATGTTGGTGGCCGGCGCATCCGCTCGCCCGTTTCGCACCCGCCCCCGGGTCTTGTCTGCCGCGAGCGGTTCCAGGGTCCGGGGCTGAGGAAGCACCCCGGAGTGGGTCTTCGACCCACCACCAACGTAGCGCCCTCTGCGGTTGCCAAGCTCGGGCACTGAGCCTGGTCCGTACCCGGCAGAGGCCGTGGGGCGTCGTGACATGCGGGCCCCCTCCTGGCCGTACCCCGCGGAAGGGCGGACTACGGCGCGGCGCCCAAGACACCTGCACCCCTGGGACGGTTGCCCGTGTCTCGCCCCCAAACCGGGCCTCAGGGCGGACCGAGCAGCGCCCGCAGACATGGGCCAGGGTTGCTGCCGTCCGCAACATCGGGGGGCATCCTCCGGGCTGTGGAACCAAGGTCCGCGTCACTCTGGGGGCTCTCGTGGATCGCCCACGTCGGGGTCCTCGTCACTGGCGAATGCCCCGCACTCACGTGCGGCGTTGCGTCTGAGCACGCGGGCACCCAGGGCTCAACGTCCTGGTGCTGGTGGGACCGGACTGCCTGGATCATCCCTCGTCGCCACGCGGGTCGTGATCAGAAGGTGCGTTGGCGGACAAAACGAAGACCTGGGATCACGCCGTACGGTTCTACACCGATCTGTACCTCGACCACCCGGGTGTGTTCGAGGCGACCAAGATCGTACACAGGAACGGGACCGGATGCGCGAGAACGATGGCCATCGCGGTTCCTCCTCTGGCGTGGGCTGAGGAGCGGGCCGTTGGCGCTCCGCCGGGTGCATCCGGCGGGGCGTCGCCTTGTGTCCAGGGTATCCCTCCCTATCTCTCTATGCACTGCTGCATGCGCTGCCTGTAGATGCTATGCAAAGGTGTATACTGCGTTAAGGGGGTGTGTCGACCGATGCCTGAGCCCGGCCCGCTGGGGCGCAACATCGCACGGCTGCGGCAGGAACGTGGGTGGCCGCAATCCGAACTGGCGCGGCGGTCTGGGGTATCGCAGGGGTTCGTGTCGCGCTTGGAGTCCGGGGATAGCATGCAGACCCTGGTTGGCGTGGCGGCGGCACTGGCCCGTGCCCTCGGCGTGACGGTGGACGACCTGCTGCGAGAGGAATCCCGCCCCACCCATTGACACCGTGGGGCCATGGTCCCATGGGACCAAGGACAGATCGCGCACAGTGCCCGCTACGGGGCGGAACGGGTAGCGAGCTCTTTTTCCCGTGCCTGAAACAGCCAAGCTCGCGTCTTCGGGCTTCCTGGCGCGTCCTGAGCGGGGCGGGACTCGACCCTGCGCAGAAGCGGGCCCTGGTGGAGCAACGTCCGCATCGGCAACGCGATTGGCGTAGACGAAAAGAGCATTCGTAACTCGCTTGGGCCAAAGAGCGTCGGTGATCCTCGGATATCTCCGAGCTTCACACCATCTTCTCCCATCCCCGCCCCCACCTCAGAACCGTCGCCCTCTCCCGTCCCGGCGCAGCGCTCTGCCCCCGCTGCGCCACCTGTCCCGCCAAAGGAGGTGAAGCAGACGCAGGCCGTGACCGTGCCGAGGCCCACGTGCCCGCCGTGGAGGACCTGGGTGTGCCGGCCGGGCTGCGGCAGGCGACCGGCCGCGTGTTGACGGCCGCCGCACCGTTGGGCCGGGGTTGCGCTGGCACGCAACCCCGGCCCAACGGTGCGGCAGATCGTTACGACTGGATGAGACACCCGCCCTCAACGAACTTGCCAGGGGGCGGGTGTCGGCCTATCTGGGCGGCCGGAACCGCCAAGCAACGACCACAATCAGCACGACGCCCAGCAGTACCGCAACGCCCACCGTGATGGTCATTGGCGTTCACCCCCTTGGGGCCGCACCGCCGGACGGCGGGGGTGACTCACGACTGCCGCTCCCTGTCAGGGTTTGACTGACCCTGGCGTCTTCCCGCGGGCACGGCAAGGCGCGCACCGGATGGAGCGGGCCTTGCCGCAGGTGTGCTCAGGCGCGTTCGCGGCTGTCGGGCTTCATCAGGAGCCACCGCACACGGGACCACTGGTCCGGGTCGCACCGCACGTCGGAGGCGCCGTCCGGGATGTGATCAGTGGACGGGTCCCGCTGGTCGATTCGCTCGTGCCACCAATTGGTGCGCTGAGCGTGTTCTTGGCATGGTGGCGCTGCAGGCCCAGTTCGAATTGCATGGCATAGACGAGGCGCCGCGTGCTCTGCCACGCCCGATACGCGCACTCGGCGCTTGTGTTCGCGGCGGCACGACATGCCCAGTGTGCCGCGAGCAGGCAGCGGAACACGCCATGCGAGACCTGATGGCAC
>JAKAUG010000380.1 GCA_021827805.1 Bacillota bacterium
TGGGAGCGCCACGAGGTCACGAGGCAACCGGACGGACCCACGCTTCTGTATGTGGATCTGCACCTGGTGCATGAGGTGACATCCCCCCAGGCCTTCGAGGGCCTGCGCCTGGCCGGCAGGAGGGTGCGCCGTCCCGACCGCACCTTCGCCACGATGGACCACAATGTGCCCACCACGGATCGCTCGCTGCCGGTGGTGGACGCCGTCTCGGCCCGGCAGATGGAGACGCTGGCGCAGAACTGCCGCGACTTTGGGATCACGCTCTACGACCTCGGTTCCCCGGATCAGGGCATCGTGCACGTGATCGGACCCGAGCAGGGCCTGACGCAGCCTGGCATGACGATCGTTTGCGGAGACAGCCACACCTCCACGCATGGCGCCATGGGGGCGTTGGCGTTTGGCATCGGCACGAGCGAGGTCGAGCACGTGCTGGCCACCCAGTGCCTCTGGCAGTCCAGGCCCCGGACGATGGAGGTCCGCGTGGACGGCCGCCTGCCGTTTGGGGTGACGGCCAAGGACATCATCCTGGCCGTGATCGGGCGCATCGGCACCGCTGGCGCCACGGGGTACGTCATCGAGTACCGCGGCTCGGCCATCGCGGGCCTGACGCTCGAAAACCGCCTGACGGTCTGCAACATGTCCATCGAGGCGGGCGCCAGGGCCGGGATGATCGCCCCCGACGACACCACCTTCGCCTATCTGGAGGGCCGGCCCTTCGCCCCGCGCGCCAAGGAGTGGGAACGCCGCCTCGCGGAGTGGCAGAGCCTGCCGACAGATCCTGGGGCGGGCTTTGACCGCAGCGTGCTGCTCAAGGCAGAGGAGATCGCGCCGCAGGTGACCTGGGGTACCAGCCCCGGCATGGTGGCGCCGGTCGACGGCCGTGTGCCCGATCCCGCCTCCCTGGCGGACGCCGACGAGCGGCGGGCGGCGGAACGCGCCCTGGTATACATGGATCTGCGGCCGGGCACGCCGCTCGAGCAGATCCCGCTGCAGCGGGTCTTCATCGGCTCGTGCACGAACGCGCGCATCGAGGACCTGCGCCAGGCCGCGACCGTGGTGAGGCAGGCGCTGGCGCGTGGGCGCCGGGTGGCGTCCACCGTGCGGGCCATGGTCGTGCCGGGCAGTCAGCGCGTGAAGGCCCAGGCGGAGGCGGAGGGCCTGGACCGCGTCTTCCGCGAAGCCGGCTTCCAGTGGCGGGAGTCGGGGTGCAGCATGTGCCTGGGCATGAACCCGGACATTCTGCAGCCCGGTGAGCGCTGCGCCAGCACGAGCAACCGCAACTTCGAGGGCCGGCAGGGCCGCGGGGGTCGCACGCACCTCGTCTCGCCGATCATGGCCGCGGCTGCCGCGATCGAGGGGCATTTCGTGGACATCCGCTCCTGGTTGGACCGAGCGGTTTCGTGAGGAGAGCACGAACGTGAGCGGCCAGCACGAGCAGGCGGTCCAGGACGAGTTCAGCCACCAGGCGGACGCATTCGCGCATGCCGCGGTCATGCGCTCGGCCGCGACCCTGCACGACCTGGTGGCCGACCTGCCGCTGGGACCGCGGGACCGCTGGGTCGATGTGGCCACCGGACCGGGGATCGTGGCCCAAGCCCTGGCGGCTTATGTGGCCGAGGTCGTCGGGGTGGACACCACCGTCGCCATGGTGGCCAAGGCCACCGCGGAGGCACGATCCGCGGGGGTGCGCAACGTGCGCTTTCTGCATGGGGACGCGACCGCGCTGCCCCTGACCGACGGCGACTTCGACGGCGCGCTGATCCGCTTCGCCCTGCACCACATCCCCGCGCCGTGGCGGGTCCTGGGCGAGATGGCCCGTGTCGTCCGACCGGGGGGCTGGGTGGTGGCCGCGGACCATCTCACCTCGGCCGAGGGCGCGGTGGCGGCATGGCACCAGGAGATCGAACGGCTCCGCGATCCCTCCCACTGGGCCTGCCTGCCGCCCGAGGCCCTGTTCGCTCTGGGAGCGGAGTTCGGTCTGCGGTTGGAGCGGCGACGGCTCGTGCCGTTTGCCCTCGACTACCGGGAATGGCTGGAGCGCGGCTCCGGCGGCCCCGCGCAGCGCGAGTTGATCCGCAAGCTCCTGCAGCGCGCGCCGGATGGGGCCGGGGAGGTCTTCGCCGTTCAGGACGGACGACTCGCCTTGCTGCTGGGCGTCGCCGTCTGGCAAAGGCCCGCCTGATCCGAAGGTCTTGCCGCATCCTGTGAGGAGGTCGGGTGCCGATGACGCCGTTTCGCCTGCACACGGGACGGGCCGCGCCGCTGGACCGGGCGAATGTGGACACCGATCAGATCATCCCCAAACAGTTCCTGAAGCGCATCGAGCGCACCGGGTTCGGGCCGGCGCTCTTCTTCGAGTGGCGCTACCTGGGCGATGGCCAGACGCCGAATCCGGAGTTCGAACTGAACCGGCCACAGTATCAGGGCGCAAGCATCCTGATCGCCGGGCCCAACTTCGGCTGCGGCAGCTCGAGGGAGCATGCCCCGTGGGCCCTGGCCGACTATGGCTTCCGGTCGATCATCGCTCCGTCCTTCGCCGACATCTTCTACAACAACTGCTTCCAGAACGGGATCCTGCTGGTGCGCCTGCCCGCGGCCGAGGTCCGGGTGCTCCTGGACCGCGCGGCGCAGGCGGGGCCAGACGGCTACGAGGTCACCGTGGATCTCGAGCAGCGCCGTGTGACGGACCGGGCCGGGTTCTCGGCCACCTTCGAGATCGACGCCTATCGCCGGGAGTCTCTGCTGCTGGGGTTGGACGAGATCGGCCGCACCCTGCGGTTGGAGGACGCCATCGCTGCCTACGAGGCCCGCTGATCCCCTCCGCCGGCACGGGTGCCGTCTCTTGGCCGCGGGCATCGGCTGAACGGCGTCGGCACGACCGGCGCCGTTCAGCCTGATGCCGAGGATGGCGGCGAACCGTGCATGGTACGACACCGGAGCGTGTCGGCCGGCGCGATGCGCGGGGCGTGGGATTCCCCGCCCGGGATGTGCCGGCGGGGAACTCAGGGGTGAGGGCGCCCGCGGCGCCGCGGTTCATGGCACGCGCGAATTCGGCAGGGTGGGGCCCCGACCTCGGAGACACCGCGGTCGTGTCCAAGGAGTCGCGCCGGAGCGTCCCCCGTACCGCCGGCGGCGCACCGATCACCGGAGATCCGGCTCCGGGCGGGCCTCCGGACCCCGCGCCCCCGGCGCCGGATCCCCGCCCCCCCCTCCGGCAGGCCAGCCCCGTCCGAGAAGGAGGCCGAGGCGGGCAACCTGGAGGCGCGGCGGGAATGCCTGGTGCCCGCGGCGACGCACGGAGCGTACGGGGTCGCGCCCGCGGTGACCCCGCGGGCCGCGTCGCCTGTTCGGCTTGCGGCGGCCAGCGGAGATGGCGGAGGCCTCGGCACGAACGCGTCTTCAGGGAGGAGCTCGCCCAGGCCGACGGGTGGCGCAGTCCATCCTTGCGCCCGCGACACGCCGACGCCATCGGCCGGTCCGTCGCGCGTGGCGAGCGGTGAAGCGGTGCGGCGCCGGCCGGCCATCCCACGGCGGCGTGGTCGCCCACGCGGCTGGCATCGCGGGACGGCCCGGCCCCGGGGACGATGTCCAGGCAAGCGCCCGGCGGGCGGACCGGTCGCTGTGGCCTTGACCAGGCTCACGGTATTCGGCGCCGAAGGCCAGGCGCCACCTGCACGTGGTCTCGCCCGCCGGGCCAGTCCGAAAACGATCCGTACCACACCGTTCGGCCAATCGCCGCGTGATCCCGCCACTGCCCGCCGAGCGCGTGCGCATTCGCGCCGCGCCTTCGACGCCAGGGCGGATGCGCACCAGTTCCGCGAAGGCCTGGCCTTCTGGCTGGCCGCGGCGCCGATCACGCCGCGCCGCGCGCCGTGGCGGCCAGAAGCGCCAGCCAGCCCAAGACGCACGCCAGAAGGACGCGCTCGGCCAGGCCCCCGACGTGGTACCGCCCAAGTGTCGGCATCGCCAGGAGGGCGACCGACGCCAGGAGGGCCAGGGTCACCGCGGCCCCCCGGACCGCGGCCAGGGGCCCGGCGCGTTCGACACGGAAGGAGATGAGGAGCGCCCCAAACGGCGCCGCGATGAAGGCGATCAGCGCCAGCAGCAGGTGGATTTCGCCGTGCGGGGTCGCGACCGGGTGCGGCACCAGCCTCGGGTCGTCCAGGATGTCTGTCGGAAAGAAGGCCAGCAACGCCGAGCCGACGCCGAAGACCCATAGCAGCGCCAGCCCGAAGCGGGGCCGGGAGGCCGCGGGGAAGGCGCCGGCGATGGCGGTCGCGGCCGCGAGCGTGAGGGCGCCGCGCACCATGAAGTTCACAGACATCAGCCAGCCATAGGGCCCCACACCCAGGTCGCTCTCGGCCTGACGGATCGGGCTGTAGTGGGGGGGCAACAGCTGGACCACCATGTCGAGCACGACGTATAGGGCCACACCCACCAGCGCCAGCACGGCCCAGGTGCCCTTGGGTACTGGGCGCCCCGCGACTCCGGCCGCCTCCATCTCGCTGCCCCCCGTTTCCGCTCCTGGTCCACCGACCCGCGCGCATCTTGGGCGCCGGCCGCCCAGGGTTCCAACCATCGCAACGCGACGTCGAACATCTCGGCGCGCATCGCCACCCGGTTCGCCCCGGTCCCTCTCGGTCGCCCCAGACGGCCACGGTCTCCCGACGTGCGACGAGCAGGCGGCGCCGGGTCTCCAGGAGGCGGAGTCGTTCCTCCGGCGACAGGAGCCGGATGTGGGGCACCCGCACGTGGAAGTCGGCGTCGCGGCGCGCTTCGGCCTCGGAGACATCGCAGATGAGGTCGTGGAGGATCGCGCGCCCGCGGGGCGTGATGCTGCATATGTTTCGGTTCGGTTTGCCCTTCCGCGGCTCCACGCTGCACTCGACCGCCCCCATGTCCTCCAGGGACCGGAGCGTGGGATCGATCTGCCTGTTCGTCAGGCGCGCCAGACCGCCGAGCGAGCGCCCGAGCGCCTGGCGGATCTCGTGGCCGTGGCGCGGGCCACGCGGCAGACGCCCCAGGATCAGGATCTCGGTGGCCACCGGCGCCGCCCCGCCGCCATGGATCTTTCAGACCCAGGTCACTCAAGACATATCCTGCCGACGACGGTCGCGCCGTCAAGACCGAATTCGCGGAAGCTGGCGCCGCCTGGGTGCGCGCCCAGCCCCACAGGGCGGTTGGGCGCGCGGCGCACCCACAACCAGCCTCCGCCCGGCACCAGCGCCTCCACTTCGCCGGCATTCCCTCCCGGGACCGAAACGAACGACGGGATCTTGGCCATCAACGTCGCCTCCCCCCCATGGCGCCCCGCCTGCCGTCCCGCGCACCACCCGACCACGTCCCCCACCACGACGCCCGCCGGCCGTTCCAGCGCCGCCGCCGTCCAAAGGTCC
>JAKAUG010000231.1 GCA_021827805.1 Bacillota bacterium
CGGTACCGCTCTGGCGCGTACCGGGGCGAGGGGGTGGTGGTGGGAGACCGCGCGCTGCTCGGCCCGCGGCTGCCACCGCCCGCTCCCGGCGCTCCGCCGCCCCTGCGCGCGGTGGTCGGGATCATGCCCCGAGGCGGCGTCCTGCGGCGTCACCCGACCTCGCGCCTGGAGGGACGGGTGCGCGAGGACCTCATCGTTGCCGCGAACGTCGACCTGTGTCTGGTCGTGCAGTCCTATCGCAGTCCCGCCTTCCGGCCCTCCGTCGCCGACCGCCTGCTGGCCCTGGCGCGCGCCGCGGCCATCCCCGCGGTGCTGGTGCTGAACAAGGCCGAGGGGGCGCCGCCGGAGGCGGTGGAGGCCATCCTCGCCCCATACCGGCGCCTCGGGGTGGAGGGGTTTGCCGTGAGCGCGCTGGAGCGCATGGGGCTCGGGCCCCTGAGCGTCCGGGCGGCCGGGCATCTGGCGGTGTGTCTCGGGCCGTCCGGGGTGGGCAAGTCCGCGCTCACGGCCGGTCTGACCCCCGGGGACGGCCCGGCCACCGGTGCCCTCTCGGAGGCACGCCTCAGGGCGGGCCGCGGCCGTCACACCACCGTGCAGGCGCGCCTGTATCCGCTGCCCGGCGGCGGATACATCATCGACACCCCGGGCATCCGCTCCCTGGCGCTACCCGAGGGTGCGGACGCGGGAGACGCCTTCCCCGAGATCGCCTCTCTTGCCCTGACCTGCCGCTTTGCCGACTGCACCCACCGGGACGAGCCGGGCTGCGCTGTGCGGCGGGCTGTGGCCGACGGAGGCCTATCCCGGCGCGCCTATGAGGGGTACCTGCTGGTGACCAAAGACCTGGCCTGCCGCCCCGTCGGTCGCGGGTACACCCACCCCCACGGCCGAGAACGCCGAGCGTCCGGCCGCCGTGGACGGGAGGGGGACGCGGATGAGTAGGAGCGACCGTTCTCAGGCTTCTCCTGGGGCTGAAGGCCGAACGCCAGGCCGCCCTGCAGCGGGAGTTCGAGGTACGGATTCGCGAGCGGCTCGACACGGCGCGGCCGGAGGACCGGCGGATCACGGGTCAGACGCTGGAGGTGATCGCCCGCAAACCAGGGTGGCGCTGGGCGAAGCGGCTGCTCAGCGCGCCTCGCCCGGGGCGAACATCTGGCTGATGCTCTCTCGGCGGTGGATCCGCTTGATGGCCTCGCCGAAGAGGGAGCACACCGAGACAACCTCGACCTTGGCAGGCAGGGCCGCGAGGTGGCCCTCCACGGTGTCCGTCATGAAGAGGCGCCGGATGGGGCTGCGATCGATGCGCTCCAACGCCGCGGGGGTGAGCATGCCGTGCGTGATCGCGGCGTAGACCTCCGTCGCGCCCCGAGCCAGAACGGCCGCCGCCACCTCGGCCAGCGTGCCGCCGGAGACGGAGAAGTCGTCGACGATCACCGCGGCCCGGCCCGCCACGTCCCCGATGATCTCGAACACGCTGGCCTGTTCGTCATGCCCCTCTCGCCCCTTGTCTGCAATGGCGATGCTCGCGGAGAGCACCGCGGCGAAGCGACGCGCCTGCTTGGCGAAGCCCACGTCGGGCGACACGACCACGCAGCTCGGGATCTCCAGTTCCCGCAGGCGCCCGGCCAGCAGCGGCAGGGCGTAGAGGTTGTCGACGGGTTTGCGGAAGAAGCCCTGGATCTGGGGGGCATGCAGATCCATCGTGACGATGCGGTCGGCTCCCGCCGCCTCGATCGCGTCGGCGCAGACCCGGGCCCGGATGGACACCCGGGGCTCGTCCTTCTTGTCTCCCTTGGCGTAGCTGAAGTAGGGGAGGATGACGGTCACCGAGGCCGCGCTGGCCCGCTTGAAGGCATCCACCCAGAACAGCAGTTCCATGAAGTTGTCGTTGGGGGGAAAGCCCGTGGACTGGACCAGGTAGACATCCTGGCCCCGCACGTTCTCGCCGATGCGCACGAAGATGTTGCCGTCCGAGAAGCGCAGCGTATCGGCGAGGCCGCGGGGGACCCGGAGGTATTCGCAGATCCTCTGCGTAAGCCCGGGGCTGCCGCTGCCGCCGAACACCATGATGGGGCTGCTGTCCATGGCTCACCTCTCGGTGCGAGCGCTATTCCCCGGGCGGGAGGCCAGAGGGTGCCTCCCCGTAGCGTACAGCCTTCAGAACGCTCTGACGAGAGGTCCGAGAGCGGGCGGGAGCGCCCCAGGGCGCCACCCGCCCCGGCCCAGGGCGGCGAGGGTCAGCGCACCGTCGCGGCTTCCTCGTCTCCGCCCGTCGCCGTCACGCTGATCCGGGCGCGGCAGACGCCGGTGTCCGTGCTGCCCACCTCTGCTCTCGAGCGCCCGCGTGGCGCGGGGTCTGGTCATCGTGCGGACGCTCCCGGCAGGGGCGACCTCCGTCGACCTGCCGTCGCTCATCGGGCCCGAGGCCCGCGCCGTGCTGACCAGCGGGGGCTGTCCCAGGTTCACGCCGGAGGTGCCCGGGGCGCTGCCGGCGCTTGTCAGCCGAGCGTGATCCCGGTCCAACTCTTCGTGCTGCAACAGGGATGGTTCTGGGTGCCGGTGATGTCGGCGTAGGCCACGTAGTTGCCCTGCGCGTCGTTGTAGTCCACAGCCGCATCAAACGCGTACTGCTGCCCCTTGGCCGGGTTGATGCCCAGGGCGGCCCAGGGGATCGTCAATTCGACCATGTATCCCTTGCCCTGCTCCGTTGTGTTCTGAACCGTGAAGCCCGTGAGAGAGGTGAGCCCGCTGCCGTGGGTGCCGAGGGCCGGAGTGGTGCTGTTGTAGGCGACGGTGATGTGGGCGGCGTATGTCCCAAAGGTGCCGTTGTGATTGTTGTCACCGCTCACCATGAACTCACACGCGTCATCGGTGGCAGGGGCCGACGCGCTCGCGGCATAGAGCGGCCAAGCGTACACGTTGCACTTCAGGTACAGATCCTTGGCTGTCCACGCCGTCTGGAGCGTGGGCGTCTTTCCTCCAGGGATCTGCGCGGTGCCCACGCCGGGGATGACGTTGCTCACCGGGGTGGGGCTGATGTCGGCCCAACAGTTCCCCGTCAGCGTGGCCACCCCGCTCGAAGGCTCCGTTGGCACCGTGATGCCCCCAACAAAACCCGCGTTGCCTGAGACACAGGCGGTGGCGGCCTGCTGGAGCGGCGCCCTGGTGGTGCCGCATCCGCTCAACAAGAGCGCGGAGATCATCCCGACCGCTGCCAAGACCGTCTCCACGTGCCAGGTATCGCGCCCCACCAGCATCGCTCCTTCCGACTTGCCGGGGACCGGATCCCATGAACCGTCACGGCAATGCGCCGTGCGCCGCCGCACATCCTGCAGCCTGTCCGCCGGTCATCGGGATCCGACCCACTCGGCGGACAGGATCGGTGTCGGCCGCCGGTTGGAGACGCCATCGTGGGCGGGGGGCAGAACCACGGGCGCGCCGTGGCGCGTGTTCACTGGGACGGCTCGTGCGGGCTCCGGGCCCCACACAACTCCCCCGCCATGTTCGGAAAGTGTGCGTGAAGGCCCGGCCGGCCTCGGCGGGCGGGCCAGAGCCTGACCGCCTGCTCGGCTGCGCCTGCCCCCGGTGTGACCGGGACACCTCATACCGCAGCGTGCCGCGGAACAGGCTACAGGTGATCCCGCAGAGTGGGGGCCCCCGATGTCCCAGCACACAGAGCGAGCGCGCGAGTTCGCAGACATGGCCGAAGATGCCGAGTACATCATCGCGCGGTGTGAGAGCCTGCTGCGCACGCTGCCACGGACCGGCGAGCCGGCCATCCTCCGGAGACTGCGCATCGAATTGGGCGCCAACGACGATCTGCGCGTGCGTGCCGCTGGGCCGGGTGGGAGTGGACCCTGGCTCGTCTATCTTCACCCCCTGGTGGACCCCCAGCGCATGGGGGAAGAGATCGAGATTCCACTCGCCACGGCCCTGCGTCGGGGCGAGCCGCTGGAGCGCGCGTGGCCCGCGGCCAAGCAGGCCACCACCGCGGAGGAGGTCGGCACGTCCATCCTCCACGGGGACACCGCCATCGTGTTGGGGGACGAAGAGGGTCGTTGCCTCTTGTACGACGCGGGCCGCCGCCCCGGCCGCCAGGTGGATGAGCCCTCGACGGAACGGGTCATCGTGGGCCCCAAGGAGGGGTTCGTCGAGGACCTGGACACCAACCTGGCGCTGGTGCGCCGCTGGCTTCCCGACCGTTCTCTGCGCACGGAGATCGTGCGTGTCGGCCGGCGGAGCAAGAGTCGGGTTGCGGTGCTCTACCTGGAGGACGTGGTGCGGGCGGACCTGGTACCGCTCATCGTGCAGAGCCTGCGCCGCCTCCGTACCGACCTTGTCCGCACGGAATGGTTCATCATGGAAACCATGGTGGCGGGGAGCCTGAGCCCGTTTCCACTCGCCGAGCCGACCGAGCGGCCGGATAAGGTAGCGCAAGTCGTGGCCGAGGGCCGCGTTGCCGTCCTCACCGACCACTCGCCATTCGCCTTGCTGTTGCCCACCACCCTCTGGGAGTTCCAGAAAGACTCCGAGGATGCCCTCCCGGGGCCGATCGTGGCCACCTTTGTCCGTGCCCTGCGCACCATGGGTTCGTTCCTGGCGCTCACCGCACCCGGCCTGGTGGTGGCGCTGCTCTCCGCCAATCCCGGGCCGCTCCGCCCAGAGTTGGCGAACACCCTCGCCCTGACGCGTGCAGGGCTGCCCTATCCCGTCTTTCCGGAGATGCTGCTGATGATGACCACCGTCGACGTGTTCAATGAGGCCACGGCTCAGGCCCCGGGCGGTGTCGGCAACGCCCTCTCCATCGTGGGGACGCTGATCATCGGCCAGATCTCCGTCAAGGCCCGGCTGGTTAGCGAATTGGTCATGGTCGTCGCGGCGGCGACCGCCATGGGCTCGTTCTTGACCCTGCGCTACCAATTCAGCTACGCCTTGCGCATCTGGAAGTATCCGATCCTCTTCCTGAGCGGTGTCACGGGCCTGTTCGGGTGGCTGGCCGGTATCCTGATGCTGATCACCCATCTGGCCTCGCTCAAATCGGCCGGAGTGCCCTACCTGGCGCCACTGGCACCCCTGCACCCCCGCCTGCTCCTGAGCGAGGTTGTCACGCAACGGAGCGACCCGCGCACTCTGCGGCGATCCTCGGTGTGGGAGCCGCGGGATCCCACCAGGGGCAATCGCCACGGATCGGCGGAACACGATTCCGGGGATCCCCCGGCGTGAGATGGCCGAGCCCTGGCTGCCGGCCAGACAGCCGCGGGAGCGGCAGGGAGGTGTGGGTATGACTCCGGGACCGTTCCGCCTCTCCGTCCAGCAGGCAGCCTGGCTGGTGTTCTACCTGACCATCAGCGTCACGCCGTTCTCCTTTTCCG
>JAKAUG010000458.1 GCA_021827805.1 Bacillota bacterium
CCCGCGCAGGTTCGCCTTGCGCTCGATCACATAGGACATGTCCGGGAGCACGATGTCGATGCCGGGAAGGTCGTCCTCGGGGAAGGCCAGTCCGCAGTCCAGGACCAGCATGTCCCCCCCACACTCGATCGCAAACATGTTCTTTCCGATCTCCCCCACTCCGCCGAGCGGGGTGACCAGCACCTTGGCGCCCTCGGTAGGGGCGCCCGTACCCACAGGAATGGATCACACCTCCATACATCTGGAACGCCTACTGGAAACAAACGCAGCCGCCCCCTGCGCGGGGACGGCCCCTCTGCCGTTGGCCGCTTGTCCGCTGCCTGTGTTCCAAAGGGTCCTGGAGACATTATAGGCATTGCCACCCATGGTGCTCAAGTCGTCCGCGGCCGGGATCAACCCCGCATGCTGCCCACAAGCCCCAGCGGCTCCATCGCCGCCCGGATCTGATCCAGCTCCGCCGCGCTCGGCTCGCACAGCGGCAGGCGGAACCCTCCGGCCGGAAAGCCCGCCAGGCGCAGGGCCGCCTTCACCGGGATGGGGTTGGTCGTGACGAACAGCGCCCGCACCAGCGGGGCCAGTTCGGCCTGCACCCGCCGCGCGCGGCCCAGATCGCCGCCGGCGGTGGCCGCGACCAGTTCCGCGACGCGCTCCGGCACCAGGTGCGAGGCGACGCTGACCACGCCCCGGCCACCCATGGCCACCACGGGCAGGGTGAGCTGGTCGTCGCCGCTATACACCTGGAAGGGTTCGGGCAGAAGGCGCAGGATTTCGCCGACCTGCTCCAGATCGCGGCTGGACTCCTTGACCGCGGTGATGCCCGGGTGCTCCGCCGCCACGTCCGCCAGCGTGCGCGGCAGCAGGTTGCAGCTGGTGCGCCCGGGGATGTTGTAGATCATCAGCGGCAGCGGGGTGGCCTCGGCCACGGCCCCGAAGTGGGCCGCCAGGCCGGCCTGCGGCGGGCGGTTGTAGTAGGGCACCACGGCCATCAGCCCCTGGGCCCCGGCACCGACGGCGGCACGCGCCAGACGCACGCTCTCGGCCGTGCTGTAGCTGCCCACGTTCAGCCAGACCACGGCGCGCCCGTCCAGGCGCCGCCGCACCGCCTCGCACAGCGCGAGCTTCTCCTCGGCCTCGAGGGTCGGAGACTCGCCTGTCGTCCCCGCCAGGACGAACCCGCCGGAACCCCGGAGGGCCAACCGCTCGGCCAGGTCCGCGGCCGCGCCGTGATCCACCTGGCCGCGGGCGCCGAGCGGCGTGATCAGGGCCGTCATCACACGCGGATACAACGCGTCGCCGTCCATCACCGCAGATCCCCTCCGCAACCACACGCGCGTACCGGGCGCATTTCGTTCCCAGCGGGCGCCGGACCTACCGTTCGAGACCGAACTTGCGGTGCAGCGCCTGGACCGCCGTCTCCATGCGCGCACGATCCACCAGGCACGAGATCGTGACGTGCGAGTCCACCGTCTGCAGGATCTCCACGCCCTGCTCCAGCAGGGCCTCGACGACGGCGGCCATCACCCCGGGCACGCCGCGCATGCCGCTGCCCACGACGGATACTTTGGCACAGTCGGGACGCACCGTCACGGAGAATCCCGCGCCCTCCAGCAGGGCGCGCGCCGAGGCGGCCTCCTCCCGAGCCAGCACGAAGCGGCGGCGGTCCGGCGCCACGTTGATCAGGTCCACGCTGAGCCCGGCGTCCGCCAGGATGCGGAACAGGCGGATCGTCGCCGAGACCTCCTGCCCTCCGTCCACGGAGAAGAGGACCACGTCCGGCACGTGGTTGATGCTCGTGACGGCCCGACTCCAGCCGTCCCACTGCGTGCCCTCGAAGGTGTGCGTGATCAGCGTGCCCTGCTCCTCGTCCGGGTTGTCAAAGGTGCTGCGGACGCGCAGCGGCACATTGGCCCTCCGCGCCAGCTCCACGGCTCTTGGATGCACCACCTTCGCCCCCTGTTGGGCCATCTGGAAGATCTCGTCGTAGGACAGCACCGGCAGCGTGCGGGCCTCTGGCACGATGCGGGGGTCGGCCGTCTTCACGCCGTTGACATCGGTGTAGATCTCCACCACCTCGGCCTGCAGGGCCACGCCCAGCGCCGCCGCCGTGGTGTCTGAACCGCCTCGGCCCAGCGTGGTGATGTCCCCACTCTGGGAGATGCCCTGAAAGCCGGCCACCACGGGCAGCTCGCCGCGGTCCAGGTGCCGCCGCAGATGGTCGGGTTCCACGCGCAGGATCCGCGCGTTGCCGAAGGCCCGGTCGGTGATGATGCCCGCCTGCCCCCCGCTGAAGGCCACGGCCGACAGGCCGCGCGCCCGCAGCACCCCCGTCATCACCACGGCGGAGATCACCTCGCCACAGGACAGCAGCAGGTCCGTTTCGCGGGGCTCGGGCTCGGCAAAGACCTCACGGGCCAGCTGGAGCAGGGTGTCCGTGGCGTACGGATCGCCCCCCCGGCCCATGGCCGAGACCACAACCACCGGGGTGAGTCCCCTCTGGGCGGCGGCGTGGACCCGCTCCGCCACCAGGCCGCGATGCGCCGCGGTGCTCAGGGAGGTGCCGCCGAACTTCTGGACGATGATGCGCACGGGCACCGTCTCCCCCTGCGTGAGCCAGGTTGGTCCGTGCCCCTCTCCGGCGGGGGCCCGGACCAACCGGGCGGCTACCGCCGGGTGAGAAGCTCCGCGATCTGCACGGCGTTGGTGGCCGCACCCTTGCGCAGGTTGTCGCCCACGATCCAGAGGTGCAGGCCGTGAGGGTCATCGGGATCACGGCGTATCCGGCCAACGTGCGCCTGGTCCGTACCAGCGACGTCCAGCGCGGTCGGGTACTCGCCGCGCGCTGGATCGTCGCGCACCAGCACCCCCGGGGCCTGGCGCAGGATCGCGCGCGCCTCCTCGGGAGCCAGCGGGCGCTCGGTCTGCAGGTACACCGTCTCCGAATGGCCCACGGTGACCGGTACCCGCACCGCGGTCGCACTGAGGGCGAGGTCGGGCTGTTGCAGGATCTTGCGGGACTCGCGGACCAGCTTCCATTCCTCCTCGGTGTAGCCGTCCACACCGAAGCGGTCGCACTGCGGCACCACGTTGAAGGCCAGCTGGCGCGGGAAGACGCTCGCCGGGGCGGGCCGCCGCTCCAGGGCGGCGGCCGCCCCCTCCAAGAGCTCCTGCACGCCGCCGCGGCCGGCACCCGAGGCCGCCTGATAGGTGGACACGACCACCTTGCGCAGCCCGGCCGCCTTGCTGAGTGGCCCCAGGCACATGACGAGCGGGATCGTCGTGCAGTTGGGGCTGGCGTAGAGTCCGTGACCCTGCCGCACGGACTCGGGGTTGACCTCCGGAACCACCAAGGGTACGTCCGGGTCCATGCGGAAGGCGCTGCCCTTGTCGATCACCTGGGCCCCCGCGGCCAGGACCTGCGGCGCCAGCTCCCGGCTGGCCTTCGCGCCTGGGACCGCCAGGAAGCAGAGTTCGAGGCCCGAAAGCGCCTGTGCCGAAAAGCGCGCGATCTCGAGCTCCTGGCCGTTCCAGTGCACCCGGCGTCCCGCACTGTGCTCGGTCGCGAACAGGCGCAGTTCCGCGATCGGAAACCCGCGCTCGGCCAGCACCTGCAGCAGGGTACCGCCCACGGCGCCGCTGGCACCGACCACACCCACCCGCCAGGCCATCCACCCACACGCTCCCTGGGGCGTTGGCGACGGATCCCCGCCCAACGCTCGGCTCAATGTACAACGGCACCACCCCCGCGGCAACGGCCGTACGTCCTCACCACGCCTGCAGCAAGGGCTGCAGCTGCCGTCCCTCCAGAGCCGCCAGCACGGCCTGCGGACAGAGCTCAAAGTGCGCGACCAGCGACGTGGGCTTGTGCTCCGGGCTGTCCTGGCCAAACGGTACGAAGTACACGTTGCGCGCCACGAGCAGGCGGGCCAGATTCGCCGCGTTGAGCCCCAGGGCGTCGTTCGTCGAGATCCCGACGACCACCGGCCGGCCGTTGCGCAGCTGCGCCTTGGCCGCCATCAGCGGCGCGGTGTCCGTGACGGCGTTGGCCAGCTTCGCCAGGGAGTTCCCCGTGCAGGGCGCCAGCACGAGCGCGTCCAGGGTGCGCTCCGGACCGAACGGTTCCACCTCCGGAATCGTGGTCAGCGGAGGCCGGCCCGCCGCCTGCACGATCTCGGCCCAGCGATCTTCGGGGGTGCCATGGCGCGTCGTGGTCTGGAGCAGGGTGGCCGAGACCACCGGCAGGATGTTGGCCCCCTCCTCCCGCATCCGGCGCATGACGCCGAGCACCCCGGTCAGGGTGTGATGCGAGCCGCTCAGGGCCCAGCCGATCGTGCGTCCCTCAAAGGCTCCCACGCCCCTCACCCCCGCGGGCGCGCTCGGCGAGTGCCCCAAGGACGGCCTCGGCCAGGATGTGCCCCGCGGTCACCGCAAAGCGCTCCGGCAGCCCCCCCACCAGCACCGCCGTCAGCCCCATCTCCGCCGCGGCCTCCATGTCGGTGCCGCCGGGACGGGAGGCCACGTCCACGACCACGGTGCCGAGCGCCGCGCCGCGCAGTGCCGCACGGCCCAGGACCGGCGCCGGCACCGTGTTGAACACCCACTCGGCTTGCCCCACCCCGCGGCCGAGATCGCCCCAGGGGACCGGGCGGGCACCCAGCATCCTGGCTGTCGCCAGGGCGTCCTCGTCACGGGCGGCGCAGGCCACGGACGCCCCGAGGGCGCCGAGCACACGGACCAGGGCCAGCCCGCAGCGCCCCGCGCCCACCACCAGGGCCGAGGTCTGCCAGGCCGTGCGGCCGCTGAGGCGGCTGGCCTCGGCCACCGCACCCTCGGCGGTGGGGATCGCGTTCAGGCGCGCGAACGCCTCCTGTTCGGCGATGGGGATATGGACCAGGCCCGCGCTGAGCAGCCGCTCGGCGAGCTCCGGGTCCGCGCGGCCCGTCAACACCGGGGTGCCTGGCTCCAGGGCATGGAGCCAGGAGGTTTCCAGCGGGAGCGGGGGGTGGGGCTGGGGCCGGAAAAGGGCGCCAGCCCCGCGGACGGCACCCAGGACGGGCCCCAGCACGGCCTGGGCTCCCTCCAGGGCCGCGAGGGGGGAGGCGGCCTCGTGCCCGGTGGCCGCGGCGACGCCCCAGGTGCGCACCGCGTGTCCCAGGAGCCCGAGGTGCCGGGCCGCCTCCGCCTCCCGCCTCCCGCCAGCCAGCACCGCCAGCGTCACGTCCACCGCACCCCCCTGCGCTGCCTTCCCGCAGCGCACTATATGGGGCACGCGCAAACGGCCGTGCTTGTCTGCCTCGGCGGCGGGCCGGGCCCGGTGGGGGGACGGCGGTGTGTCAGGGGGTAGATGCTGCACGCTAAAGTGCCCG
>JAKAUG010000183.1 GCA_021827805.1 Bacillota bacterium
CGATCTTCGCGAGCGCCAAGCTCCAGGATGTCGGAGTTCAGCGTCCCTGCCCCACAGACGTCGTCGCCCGCGCGGGAGCCGCCCTGCCTCCTCTGACCAGGTGTGGGACGGGTGCATGAACTCGTACGTTCCGAGGCGAGACCCCAGGTGACAGGACCCCTGGCGTACCCCAGCTTCAGCCTCCTCCCACTTCAGGAACCGCGGGGTTGCTGGTCCGGGCGCGCCGGGACAGCGGCGTGGCCCTGTATCTGCGACGGCGCCCGAATGAACGCGGTCCCCGCAGGTTGCACCGTGCGGTGGACGGCCCGGCGTCGACACCCGCCGGTGGACCGACGATCGTCTACGTCACTGTATGGTGAGCGTGCCGCGCATCCAACCGGCTGTGGTCATGGTGCCCTGCCACCCACC
Source organism: Bacillota bacterium (assembly GCA_021827805.1). GTDB lineage: Bacteria > Bacillota > Sulfobacillia > RBS10-35 > JAJYVN01 > JAJZWQ01. The sequence goes on from JAKAUG010000183.1 coordinate 409, forward strand.
CGGGCCTGTGCCGCAGGAAGCCATGCATTGCCACGCATGCTGTCCCGGTCCCGTGGTCTGGAAACGGAAACGGACGGTGCTCAGCGGCGGCAGCGGCACGTTCAATCCAAGGTCAGAAACCGTGAAGGTGTGGGCAATCGCAGACGGGGACACTGTCTGCACCGTCTGGGGAGCCTCCCCGGTCTGGGGGCCCGCCGCGGCGTGAAAGACCTGCATCGAGCCGCCCATCGTACCCCGCACCTGCTCGTACCCACCTGCCACGGTGGCCACGCCGTCGTCCAGGCAATGCACCTCGGCCAACACCACGCAGTGCGCCGGAACCGTCATGTTGCCCGGCAGGAAGGCGGGCCAGCCGGACTTGCCGAGCATCGTTCCCGTGACGACGGCCAGGTACAGGTATTCCCGCGCCGTGGTCGTCGTCATGCTGACCGCCGGGCCCGTCGGCCTGCCGTTGGGGACGGGGCCGGATGGGTAAGGCTGACGCCGGGTGAGTCTGCCGCAGGCCGCCCCGGCTCCGAGAGCGCCCGCCAGGGCCAGGAGGCTCCGGCGCTTCCAGGGCGTCGGCTCCGGGTTGCGGCCCGCCATCGCACGTCCCCTGCCTTCCGTGTACCTGCGGGAAGCCTGCCCAGCCGCGCGGCCTTGCGCCATGGGAGTTTGCGGCAGGACACCTGCGCGGAACGGGGAGCGGAGCGGACCGCCCGCACGGACCTCGCGGATGCCGCGCGCGTCTGTTTGTGTGGTATCCGCAGGTAGGCATGACGAGGCTTGGGGCCCTGTGGGATAGGGCGACGTGGACACTGTCCACATTCTATCCACAGGGTGTGCACAGAAGGTGCGTTCAGGTTGCCGGGCGCGTGTTCTGCAGCCAGCGTGGCCAGCGGTTCAGAACCTCCACCACGGCACGCTCCCCGGATGCCGTTCGGTCCTCAGGCACGGGATGCACCGAGCCCGAGTGGCCCAGCACACGTACCAGGGGGGCCCCGGCCGTGGCCGTCTGCCCGACCACGACAGCCACCGACCCGTCGGCAAGCAGGACCGGCGTACCCGACGGATAGATGGCCATGCGGCGGATGAAGACCTGCACCGCCTGGTCATCGAAGAGCGTGCCGGCGCCCGCGCGCAGTTCCTCCATGGCCAGGTGTGGAGGCTTGGCGACCGTGAAGGGGCGATGGGCGACCATGGCGTCGTAGACATCGGCCACCGCGACCATGCGGGCCAGGGGCAGGATCTTGTCCCCGCGCAGCCCACGCGGGTAGCCGCTGCCGTCCAGGCGCTCATGGTGCTGGTATGCGATGTGGGGCGCAAACAGATGCAGTTCGCGGTGCTGGCGGAGCATCTCGAAGCCGTCGATGGGATGCTGGCGCATGCGAGCCCATTCCTCGGGCGTCAGGTGGTTGGGATTGGCCACCAGGTCCGCGCAGAGCACCTTGCCCACGTCGTGCAGAAGTGATCCGGCACCCAGGGCCCGCAGCTCCTCGCCGTGAACGCCCATGGCCTGCCCAATCAACAGGGAATATACGCACACGTTCACCGAGTGCACGTACGTGTAGTCGCTCACACTGCGCAGGCAGGCGAACTCCAGGACCGCCCCGCCGGCATTCGACAGATCCGCGAGGATCAACTCCACGCTCTCGAGCACGTTGGTGAACGGCAGAGCCTCTCCCCGGGCGAGCCTTTGGAAGCACTGGCGGGCCGTCTGCGTGGCAACGTTGCGGGTGCGCGTGGCGAGTTCGTCCTGCGGGGCGACCTCGTCCGCAATGCCGTCGAGCACATAGACCTGCATGTATCCGCGGCGCACCAAGGCCTCGCAGAGCCCAGAGGTCAACTCGGTGCCGGCCGCCAGCAGGACCCGGCCGCGCTCGTCCTTGACTGCGTACCCGAGTCTCAGTCCCGCGGCGTTGCGAACCTCAGCGCTGCGCAACCGTCCGGCCCACTCCCGCCAGAGCCTTGTGTGGGGACAACCCCAATCAGTTATCGGGAACAGACGCGATTCTGTTAGGAGCCTCCACCTGCTAGCGGTAATTCACAAACTGCAGTTCGATGTCCTGGGCATGTTGCTTCAGCACGGCCATGGCCGCCTGGAGGTCGTCCTTCTTGGGGCCCGCCACGCGCAGGTGGTCCCCCTGGATCTGGGCGGTGACCTTGAGGCCGCTGTCCCGCAGGGCCTTGGAGAGGGCCTTGGCGCGTTCGGCGGGGATCCCCTGCAGGAAGGTGAGTATGCACAGGAGGGTCCCACCAGCTGAGGGTTGGGCCTTGCCGACCTCCACCGCCTTCAGGGAGACGCCGCGCCGGGCCAAGCGCTGTTGGACAAGCTCCAGCAGGCTGTTCATCTGCTGGCCATCCTCGGCCCGAACAGCGATCTCCCCGGTCTTGGCGTCGAGGTCCACCGCCGCCCGGGTTCCGCGCAGATCAAACCGGGTGGCGACCTCCTTGGCCACCTGCTGCATGGCGTTGCCGACCTCCGCCATGTCCACGCGACTCACCGCATCGAAACTGAACTCGCTGGCCACGGCCCACCCCTTGGTACGCGGCGCCCCCGGTATGGGACACCTGTTTGTCCACAATTGTACGGGAACGAACGGACCACTGAGAAGGGCGGATGTCAGCCGCCGGGCGGAACAGGGCAGGCCGCGGCAAGGCCCGGAACACGGCCGCGGGCCCCGTGCGAACTACAGGTCGACCCACACCCCGCCGCCGTCCGCGGAGCGATAGACGCCGTCCACCAGGGCCAGGCTGGCAACCCCGTCCTCGGCTTCCAGGGACCGGACCCCGTCCCGCACGGCGCGGACGAACAGGGCGCACGGGTCCTCCGTGGCCGCAGGTGTGGGATGACGGATCTCGGTGCCTTCACCCGCTTGCACCAGGGTCAGGGGCACCGGAGGATGGCCAGGGTTGCCCGGTGGGTCCTGGACCAGCGTGAGGCGCAGGTGCCCAGCGGAGCCCTGTACGGTGATCTGGGTTTCGCGCCCTCCGACCAGGGACCAGGAGAGGGCCAGTTGCGCCCGGGACTCGTCGGCGAAGACGATCTCCACCAGCGCATCCCGCTCCACGGTCCAACCCGCCGGGGTCAGCGTGCTGGCGCGCACCCGGACCGCGGGCTGACCAAGGAGGACGCGCGTGAGGTCGAACAGGTGCGGCCCCAGGTCCAGAACGACGCCGCCCCCGGCGGCCGCCTCAAGGAACCACTTGCGGCGCGGATCCCGGGCGTCTGGACCCCCGTGCGCCATCACCCCACGCACCAGGTGTGGCTGTCCGACGACCCCCTCCCGGAGGCAGGCCACGGCTGCACGGGATGCCCCCAGCAGACGCATGTTGTGGAAGGGCATCAACACAACCCCCGCGCGCCGGGCCGCCTCAGCCATGCGCCGCGCGTCCTCCAGCGTGGTGGCCATGGGCTTTTCGCAGAGGACGTGCTTGCCGGCCGTGGCCAGCGCACAGGCGATCTCGGCATGCGTGGGGTGGGGGGTGCAGATATCCACGGCCTCCACCTCAGGAATGGCGGCCAGCTGTCTCCAATCCTCCAGGGCCATCTCCGCGCCGAACTCCTGCCGTGCCGCCTCCCGCCGCGCGGCATCGCGCGAAACCACCGCCACGAGACGGGCATCGTCCATACCCCGCCAGACGGGCAGATGACGGCGGTGGGCTGTGCTGCCACAGCCCACCACCGCAATGCCCAGGGGTCGCTTGGCCAAGGGGCCCACCCCTCTCTGCGCTCCGTTCATCCCAGCCGAATGGTCTGGCCCGTCTCGATGGAGCGCTGTCCGGCCAAAGGCAGTTCCAGGGACCGTATCCCGTCCTCATAGGGCGAACGAATCTTGGAGGGATCGCCGCTGCGCACGGCATCCACGAAGGTGCGGACGCACTCCAGATCGTTATCGTTGCGGTGGCGGATGTCGCGGGTCTCACGGTTGTCCGTGAGGCGGACGTTGCCGCGCAACCCGTACTCGATGCGCATGTCACGGCAGTAGATGTCCAGTCCGCTCTTGCCGGGTCCACCTCGCAGGTAACAGGCGGAGAAGATGGTGCATAGCACGCCGTCCCGGAAGCGGATTGTCATGGCCGAGGCGTCGTCGACGTCGTAGTTCGGCACATCCCGCATCAGGCCGGCGGTCGCGGTGGCCTGGACGCTCTCTGCCTCTCCGAACAGGTAGCGCGCGATGTCAAAGATATGGATGGTCTGCTCCACGGCCTGGCCCCCGGACTGGCTCCGCACCCGCCACCAGGGGACCCCGGGCATGCCTCCCATCCAGTAGCCCATGGCGAGGCCGGGCTCCTGGCCAGCCAGCGCCGCCTTGGCCTCGGCCACCACGTCCAAATACCGGTCCTGGAAGCCGACCGCGGTGATCACACCGGTCCGCCGGACCGCACCCAGCACCTCTTCGGCCTTGGCGACGCTCAGGGCTTGGGGCTTCTGCACAAAGAAGTGGATTCCCCGTTCCGCGGCGGCCGTCTCCTGGCCCACATGCGCGAAGGGCGGTACCCCGATAAAGACCGCGGTGGGCTTGACGGCATCGTACATCTCCTCATGCCCGGCGAAGGCCGGGCACCCGCCGGCCCTCGTCGCGAGCTCCTTGGCCCGGTTGAGGTCCACATCCGCGACGCCGACCACCTCGACATCCTGGATCTTTTGCAACTGCGCGAGGTGATCCACGCCCATCCCACCCGCACCGACCAGAGCCACCCGCGTCGCCACCGGCCATCCCTCCCGCTGTCTGGATACGCGTCCTCAGAGCTCCGTCACCCGCACCGGCCGACCATGGTCCGCCGCCGATCGCCAGGCGGCCTCCGTCAACTGGATGACACCGAGCCCGATGGTTGCGGGCACGAGCACATCGCGCTTCCCCTGGACGGCATCCAGGAAGGCACGATCCACACTGCCCGGCGAGGCGGGTAACTCCGTGTCCGGTACCTCGCGCACGCCCTGGACCATGACGGATTTCAGGAGAC
>JAKAUG010000234.1 GCA_021827805.1 Bacillota bacterium
TCGGTCTGAGAGCGCCAGCAGCTCGTCATCCGTCACGCGGTGCAGGATGTCGATGTGGACTGCCACGACGGGCACCCCCTTGCGTCGTGATTGTGTGCCCCGTTCCCTTCTGGGAGCAAGTGCGGAACTCGTTGACTGATGGCGCTTGTCGCCACTGAAACAGCCCTCGCGCTCGGAGGAACCCTTCGCTGGGGGCATCCCCACGGGCGGATGGCTGGGGGGGGTCGGACAATGAACGATCGGCAACCCCCCTGCGGAGCCTGGGCCTGTTCCTCTATGTGTTGGTGTGTTACGGCGCCTTCGCGTGGTTGGGTGCGGGCCACGGCTTCGCGCAGTAAAGCACGGGGGTGGAGCCCTGCGCGGGAGCGCGCGGAGTCGTCACAGGTGCGGGATGAACACCTTGGCAATGACGGCCACCAGGATCAGGCCCAAGAGCCACACCATCTTGGCGGTCTGGCCGCCGATCTTGGCGGACAGTTCGCGCCGCGACTCGTCAATTTTCACGTCCGTCGCAGCGAACCGCGCGTCCATCTTGTCTTTCCGCCGCTCCAAGCGCTGCGCCAGGTGGTCCACCCGCTGCAGGATGAGCAGGCTGACACTGACCCGCTCCAGAGATGGCCGCCGCGGCATCTGGGCCCAGGGGCTTCCATCGTTGACCTGGCGTCAGCCCTTGTCAGACACCGGAGCTGACCCGCTCCTTCACCCACTCTGCCACCGCGTCCGCCGCCACGTCCTCCTGCACCCCGGTGCGCATGTCCCGTATGGCGACGACGCGACGTTCCGCCTCCTCCTCGCCGAGCACCATCACAAACCGGGCGCGAATTCGGTCCGCGTGTTTCATCTGCGCGCGAACGCCCCGGCCCAACAGGTCGAACTCGGCTGACACGCCAGCGGCGCGGAGCCGCGAGGTCAAGCGCAAGGTGTCCGCCAGCAGCCCCTCCCCGGCGCAGACGACGAACACGCACGGCCCCTCACCGGGCTCCGCGCGTCCGCCAGCGCGAGCCAAGGCGTCAAGCAGCCGTTCGATGCCGATTGCGAATCCGACGGCGGGCACCGAGGGCCCGCCCAGGGTCTCCACCAGCCCATCGTACCGACCGCCGCCGCACAGCGCGCCCGCGTCCCCGCTGACCACCTCGAACACGGTGCGCGTGTAGTAGTCGAGCCCGCGGACGATGCCCGGGTCCGCGGTGAACGGCACATCGGCGGTCGATAGCAACTCCCGCAGCGTGGCGAAGTGGGCGGCGCACCCCTCGCACAGGTATTCGGACACGGTCGGCGCCCCCGCCGCGAGCCTGGCGCAGGACGGGACCTTGCAGTCCAGCAGCCGCAGCGGATTGCGTTCGTAGCGTACCCGGCAGTCGGCGCACAGGTTGTCGATGTGCGGGCGGTAGTATGCCAGCAGCCGTTCCCGGTATCTCGGACGACACGTGGGGCACCCGACACTGTTCAGCCGAACCTCTGCCTGGGTCAGTCCCGCTTCGGCAAAGAGCGCGTGGGCGAGGGTGATCACCTCTGCGTCCGCCGCGGGGGACGCGGCCCCGAACACCTCGACGCCCGTCTGGTGGAACTGCCGATAGCGACCGACGGCAGGTCGGTCGTAGCGGAACATCGGCGCCGAGGCATAGAACAGCTTGATCGGTTGAGGGGCTGCTTGCAGCCCGCCCTCAAGGTAGGCGCGCACCACCCCAGCCGTCCCCTCGGGCCGCAGGGTGAGCGACCGCCCCGCCCTGTCGGGGAAGGTGTACATCTCCTTGGCCACGATGTCCGTGTCTTCACCGACGCCACGCAGGAACAGGTCGGTGTGCTCGAAGACCGGCGTGCGGATCTCGTGGAAACCGAACCGGTGGCACACGGACCGTGCCAGCATGTCCAACCGCTGCCACGCGCCGGCCGCATCGGGCAGCAGGTCGTCGACGCCCCGGGGCCGTGCAACCTTCACTCTTTCAGTCCCCTCTTCATCGCGGCCGCGGAGTCGCTGCCGATCACCTCGTCCACGCGCCGTTCGTACTCCCGCATCTCCACGCTGTTCGGGTGGAGTGGCTTGGTCGGCAGACCCAGCAGCCGTTCGGCCATATCCAGGAAGTTGTCCTCCCAGAAGAGGTTGCGTCCATTCTCCGCGACCCAGCGCCCCGGCAGTGTGGCCAGGTCGTCCGGGGTGAGCGCGCCCAGAAGTCGTTCGATCTTGTGTTCGTCGCTGCCACCGATGCGGTCGGCTTCGAGAATCTTCACGGCCAAAGCGCGCATGCTGTTCATCTCGTTCACCGTCCTGTCAACTGAAACCGGTCGGCGCGGGTGCGCAGGCCGTCCGCGTACTTCGCCGTGAGGGTTCTGGCCGCCGAAGCCGCGTCGGGGAACCCCAGTTCGCGGCAGAGGAACGCCGCGAACTCAGGGGACCGGCCCCGCAGGTACTCGAAGGTCCGGTAGGCATCCGATGCTCGATCATCAGGGGTCAGAAGGTCCCAAAGGAAGTCGTCCTGCCGCAACCGTGGCTGCTCCTCAGCCGCGTAGTAGGCCGCCAGGACCTTCTCGTAGACCGTCCGCTCCGCATCATCCACCGCCGTTCACCTCGATCTTCGCGCCGCCATTGATCTCGCTCAGGTGGCGGATGTATTCGTCGAAGGGGACGGCTGTTCCGGAGTACCGCGGGTCGTACACCCGCCCGCCGCACACGTAAACCGTGTGGTACTCGGACTCGCGGGTGCTGCCGCATTCCACGGTCCGCATGGACCGTGACACCCCGATCCTGAAGGTGACACCCCGCCCGCCGGGGTACCTGCGCTCCAGGTCCTCGGTGATCTCCGCGCCGTCCACACCGGGCGGCGGTGGGTTGTCGTACAGCCAAGCCAGGTATTCGTCGATGCCCACCACCCGCGCACCACCCCCCACCTCCCGCAAGCCGTCATCGGCATCAGGAGTCAGGGGATGTGCTGGGGACGGCTGCGAGGGCGCACGGTGCCGCGGGGCGCGCTTCGGGACGCCAGCCAGCACCGCCATCCACCATTCCGGGGACGCGACCCACGCATGTCCGATGCGGCGGATGCCGGGATCCCCCGCAGCCGCGCGCCGTTCGGCCGCCGCGACCGCGGTGCGCGCGCTGCGGTCCAGGCGTGAGGCTGCGTCGGTGGCCGTCCAGAGGGTGTCTTCCACGAAAGCCAGTATGCCGTAAACGGCGGAGTGGAGCAAACAGACCCGCCGCTTCCACCTTGGGGCGCCATCGCCGATCATCACACCGTGGGCCTCGCGCATGGCGCCGCGCGCCCCCTCCGCTCTGCCGTGTGGGGCAGCGCGATGCGGTTCGCCGCTCCCGAAACGGCACGGCTTCGGTGGCCCTGGTCGAGGATTCTTCGCTGGACGGGCGCGCGGCGGCGGGGAAGGATGAAACATGCGCGGCGGGCGGTCGCCAGTGAGGTCGAGGATGCCGATGGTGGATGGTGGCTTGGTGGGGCGCGGCACGAGCTCGCGCGGGCCTGTCGGCATTGGGTGGGCGGCCGATGGTTCCGGCACGCGGCACACCTCAGCCGGGCTGCCCGCACGGCTTGCGCCAGGATCTTGCGGATGAGCGGCTCGCTGTCAGCGGCGGAGCGGGGGTGGGTCATGGTTGCGTAGACTTTTCGGAGCGGATGAGCATCGTGTGTTTCCACCTCCAGACGAGGCAGTGGCCGTGCCGCGGGCCACGTGACCGGCACCCGCCCTGAGGACACGGAGGGATCCACGCTTCGGGTGCATAAACAACCGGTGAGACCGCGCGTTGAGGGAGGCCGCCCCCCTTGCAGGAGCCCCAGGCTGCGCTGACGGCTGCCGCGGAGGCCATGCGCGCCCTGGCGGACGAGACGCGCCTGCATCTGCTGCAGGTGCTCGTGCGACAACCCCTATGCGTCTGCGACCTGGCGTCCGAGGTCGGGGTGAGCCAACCCCTGGTCTCCCACCACCTGAAGACCCTCAAGGGGGCCGGCCTCGTGGCCTGCCGCCACGAGGGGGCGCGCGTCTACTACGCGGTGCGCACCGAGGCCTTCCGCGACCTCGGGCTGGAGAGCCTGTGGCGCCCTGGGGCCCTGCTGGGTCCGCCGGCAGAAGAGGCCTAACGGCCATCCCGCCATGGCATAGGGGCCGCTCTCAGAGCGGCGCCTGGGGCCCCGGCCAACGCGGCGGCGCCACCCCGGGCCAGACCGCACGCAACCGCTCAAGGCGCGCGAGGTCCCCCCGGCCCAGGCGCGCACAGTGCAGCGGCCCGCTGTTCCCGATCAGGCGCCACTCCTGGACGTGCGGGAACAGGAGCAGGGCAAGGCCGACCGCCACCAGCAGCAGTCCCGCCCCGGCGCCTGGCAGGGAGGTTCGCGGGGTCCTCCCCCCCACGGCCAGCACCCCCATGCCAACCAGGATGAGGACGGTTCCCGCACCGAGGAGATCCGTGCGCGTGCGGGTGACGACCTCCAGATCCAGAACACGGTCGAGCCCGACCTCGGCCATCAGCCTGCGATGCCCCGCATCCCGATAGATGAGCAGGCGGCGCTCGGTGAGGCGTACCGTGCGGCCCGCGAGCCGTTCCTCCGCCAGGACCCGCTCCACCGCCTCGCCCACCGCCACCAACCCCCCGTAGCCGGTACGGAAGCTTATGGTGCAAGCTGGACCAAGGTTCTCGCCGCCGGTCCAGGTCCCGGCGCGGCGGGCACCGGTCCGGTCCCTTCCAGGACAGTGCGCCATGCCGGTGGCGGGCGGAAGGTGACCAGTGGGAGCGGGCGGAATGGCTCCCCGTTGTCTCCATACGGATGGGGGGCGATCGGGATGGATGGTGCCGTGGGCTTGCAGAGCTACACCTACCGCAAGTTCTCGGCCTTGGCGGGCCTTGAGCAGGCACGCCAGGCCGGTGTGACCGCGCTTGAGGTGTACCCAGGGCACATCGGCCCAGACGCGGACGACACCACGGTGGAGGGATTCCAGGCAGCGGCCCAAAAGGCGGGAATCCGCATCTGCGGCTACGGCGTGATCTCTCTGGGGGCTGGGGCCGAGGCCCACATGCGCCTGGCCAAGCGGCTGGGGTGTGAGTACGTCAGCATCGACGTGCGCCCGGACGACCGCCAGAGCCTGGACCAGGGCCTGCGCCTGGCGGAGCAACTTGGTCTGAAGCTCGGCATCCACAACCATGGCCCGGGCCACCACTACAGCACCCTGGATACGGTCCTGGCGGTGCTGCGGGGCAGGCCCGAGCGCTTGGGGGCCTGCGTGGACACGGGCCACTTCCTGCGCGCCAAACAGGACCCGGTGGCGGCCATCCGGGAACTGGGGCCGCGCGTGCACGCCGTGCACCTCAAGGACTTTGTTGACGAGC
>JAKAUG010000277.1 GCA_021827805.1 Bacillota bacterium
CGATCTTCCGGACCATGCCATCCATGTACAGGATGGCCCCTCTCGTGGTGGCGCGCTGACCGACCGGGAACTGCTCCCACCGCAGGCGAGGATCGGGGATCCCGTGGCGGACCATCGCGATGTTGGCGTCCAGGGTCTCGATAAATCCCATGTGCGGGCCTCGGGCCAGGAACTCGGCCGCGGGCTCCGTGCTCTCACGGCGGGGCCATTTTTGCACGGGCAGGGCGAGGCCGCCCGGTCGTCCGGAGATCAGGAGCACCACATTCGCCGCAAGCAGGGCGTCCATCGCGTCCCCATATGTGCGCAACCGCGACGACTCGCCCAAGAACGTTGTGGGGAACGGCAGCCGGCCGTCGGCCGCCATGGTGAGCGGACGGATGATGGCATCCTCGATCCGGCTGTGGTCGACGATGGTTTCCAGATAGAGAACACTGGAGCCACCAACGGTCCGGATCACCAGGTCCGGGGGATGACCAAGGGTCTCCCGGAGCCACTCCACACCGGTGGACTTGTCCAGGGGGAGCCCGGACCAGACGGCGCCAATGTGCTCAAGCACGGTTCCGCACCGATCGGCAAGGGTCGGCCAGTCATCTGCCATTGGGCGGGAAGTCTACCCCGCCCGCGCACGGACATTCACGGAAGCTCGCGGCGAACAGGTGGCCGTGATCCAACGACGGGGTTTGTCGCCGCGGCCGCACAACCTCGCCGGTGGTCTGCCCGGCCCTTCGCTGGCACAAGGCAGAGGCGCCACGAGGTTCTCTCCGGGGTCAGTCGCGATCTCTGGCGGGCGTGTGAGGCCGGCTGAGGGTGACGCTGTCCCAGGCGGTGAGGCAGAAGGGCTGCCGAGCTCTGACCCGCAGCACCTGCAGGGGTCTCGGGATGGAAGGCCAACCGACTGGAAGAGCCGGTCCTGGGCCGGCTCGCGGCGGGTGGCGAGAACCACAACCACCAGCGATCCGGACGACACCAGGCATGGGGGCTGACGTGTGGGTGCGGGCAGACGATGCGCGCCCATGCGCTGAATGGGAATGATCCTGCCGGGGATCCCAGACGCGTTTCAAGGAACCTGCCGCACATCAGCCGGTGCGATTCCGGCCCGCGCGCGAGGAGTGTCCGCGGGGAACCGAGCTCCAGGGAAGGTGGGTCATGCCGCGGTGAGGGCCTTCGCTCCGCGGACGCCCCCGGAGGACCGTCTGGGCGCGGGAGGCCGGCGAACGGCCACTTGTGCCCTGCCCCCAGCGGGCCCATGATGAGCATGGGGGGGCCCGGGGAGGTGGGGCGATGGCTACCCGGCTGGTCAGGATTCGGCGCGCGGCGGACCGCTCGCGCGCGGCCGCCAGGCTGCGCCACGCCCTGCTCCGCAGAGAGAATCTGCTGCTTCGTCGCGCCGCCGTTGGTGCCGGGGCCCACTCCCTGGCGCGGGCGCTGCTGCGGGTCGTGGACCTGCTGCTCCCTGGCTGCCCATGTGAGGTCCTGGTCGGTGACGGACAGGCGGGTTATCTCGAGGTGGTGGGTACCCGAGGCTTTCGCGCGGAGCGCGGGCTCGGTTGCCGCATTCCGCTCGGCGCGGGTGTCACCGGCGCGGCCGCCGACGGCGGACGCACGATCTGGGTGCCCGATGTGACCCGCGATCCCCGCTACATTCCCGGTGTGGAAGGCGCCCGCTGGGAGCTGGCGGTGCCACTGTGCGTCAAGGGCGGCGTGGTCGGCGTGGTGGACATGGAGTCGCCGCGCCCGCGCCGGCCCAGCGGTGGTCAACGCCGCTACCTGGAAGGCCTGGCATGCGTCCTGGGCCCAGCCTTTGATCGGGCGCTCCCCGAGGGGCGCGTCGCCGCACTGCGCCTGACCCCCGCCGGGCGACGCGGCGGACCACCCTCCGCGCGCGCTCCGGTGCTCAGCGCGCAGACGCTGCTCCAGGAGGGCGCGGTGGAGGTCCTCTTCCAGCCGGTGCTGGATCTCGCGGCACATGCGCCCATCGGCTATGAGGCAGAGCTCGCCTTTCCCTCCGGAACCCCGCCCGGACTGGGACAGGCCCTGCCCGCGGGGGCCGGTCCATCCGAGGCCGCCGGGATCGACCTGGCGCGCCTGCGGGTGGTGCTGGCCCAGTGGGCCCCGCACTCCGGCAAGCTCTTCTTGGACGTGCACCCCCTGGCGCTGCGGCGGGCGGGCTTCCACTTGGCCGTCATCGCCCTGGCGCGAGACTTCGGCATGGATCCGGGGGATCTCGTGCTGGAATTGGCCAACCCTGGTCCCAACGCGAACCTGGCGCGGGCGCTACCGCCGGCGGTGGCCGAAAGCGGCCTGGTGCTGGCCCTGGACCGCTTCGGCACGGGCACCGCGGATGTCCATGCCCTGGTGGAGCTCCGCCCGGCCTTCGTCAAGTTGGACGCGGCCCTGGTGCGCGGCGTGGAGCGGGACTTCGGCCGCCGCACCTACATCGAATCCCTGGGGTACTACACCCGACAGATGCCCACCCGTCTGGTGGCGCTCGGCATCTCCACGCCGGCTGAGTTGGCGGCCCTGCGCCGGGCCGGCGTGACCTACGGGCAGGGCGAGATGCTTGGCCCGGCGCGGCCCCTGCGGGCGTGAGACGGCCGGACCACTCAGAGCGGCGGGGGCGCCGAACTCCCGCTTGGCTGGCGCCCCCAGTTCACCACAGGGCCTGCGCCCTCACGCCCGCGGGCCGGGGGTCAGGTGGGCCCAGGCCCAGTGCGCCAGGTGGTGCCAGCGGCCTTCCGAGGACGTGACTTCGTAGACGCTCTGCTGCACGTAGCGCCCCCCGAAGCCCATCGCCCGGTACTCCCAGCGGTTGCCCGGCGCCAGGGGCAGGAAGTCGTCGTGGGCAGCATCCAGGCGGCACCCCGTGAGCTGGATGTCGGCATGCAGCCCGTCACTGGCCTCGAAGGTGAACCGCGCGAGGCCTCGGCCCCGGGCGTACCAGATGTGCTTTTCGCCGCAGTTCCCCAGGTTGAGCCGACGGTTGAACTCTGAGCCTTCGTCTTCGGGATCCGGCACGATCCGGAGCCGCAGGTGCAGGCAGTGGTCGAACGTGCCCGCGGCGATGGTGAGGGACTCGTCGTCCGCCAGCACGGTGGCCGTGAGCTGGAGCGGGCGCATGGTGTAGGAGAAGGCCGGCGCCTTCCAGGTCTCGCCGGGGTGCCATCCGCTGCCGACCAGCATCCGCGCCTGGCCGGCCGATTGCAGGATGTCGATGGCCAGTGCGCCCTCGCTCTGGTGCTCCAGGTGGGTGAAGCCGAACCCCGGCTGCGCGACGAAGTGGACCCCGTCCGGTCGGGTCTCGAGCCAGTCGCATACCGCATCGTAGACCTTCATGCCGTCCGGGGGGACAAGACACCCCAGGCCCTTGAGGGCCCAGATGTGCGCCAGACAGACGGCCTCCTCGGCGTGGTGTTCTCCTCCCTGCAGGAGGGGCAGGGCCCTTTCAAAGCAGGCCAGGGCTTCGGTGGGCTCGGCCAGGTCGTCCAGGTGCAGGTGGCCCAGCCACATCAGCGTCACGCCCTGCCCCCCCCGGTTCCCCAGTTCCACGTACAGCTCCAGGGCGCGCCGCTGCGCCGCGGCGGCCCTCTTCGCGTCCCTCTGATTGGCATAGCGCACGCCCAGTTGGTTCAGGTGCTCGGCGATGCGGCGCTGGTCCCCCAGGCCCTCCAGCAGGCCCAGGACCTGCTCCTCGATGGCCATGGCCTCCCTGCCTCCCACGGGGAAGGTGACAGCCTGCGCCTTGATGTTCAGGGCCTGGATCTGGAGTTCCGTGCGTCGGAGGTCCTCGGGCAGCCCTCCGATCAGTTCCAGGGCCTCTGCGGAGTGGTGCAGGGCCTCGGCGTGCAGTGCGTCCCGGCTGGCTGCACGCGCCTTCTCCAGGGCCCGTTGGATCCGTGCCCCCAGGTCATCGGACGGTGTGCTCTGGCGCAGTTCCTCCCCGACCATGTGCCACAACTCCCCCTTCAGCCTGTGCCGGGCGTCGTGCAGACGACGCTTGACGGTACCCACGGGGACGCCCAGCAGGCGCGCCATCTCGCCGACGCCATACCCCCGCATGTGGTGGAGGATGATGGCCTCCCGCTGCAGCGGCGAAAGGTCCGCAATCGCGGACCAGACCGCATGGCGCACCTCCGCCGCCGCGACCAGATCCGCCACCCCGCACCCCGGGCCGGCCGTGGCCGCGCTGAGGGCCGCAGCATCCCAACTCAACGTGGCCCGACGTCGGGTGGCCAGGTTCAGGGCCTTGTGGCGGGCGATACCGCAGAGCCAGCTGCCGAGCCGCTCGGGGTTCTGCAGGGTATCGAGCTTCCGCACCGCGGTCATGAAGGTGTCCTGAACCACATCCTCGGCGTCCTGGCGGCAGCCCAGGTGCGAGAGGGCCACGGCGAAGACCGCGTTCTGATAGCGGCCCACGAGCGCCGCGATGGACTGCGGCTCGCCTGTGCGGCAGGACCTCACCAGCTCGTGCTCCGGTGCCGTCGCGCCGTCCCTGTGCACGCCGCTCGCCCCCCGGTACCGTCGTCCATGAGTCCCACCAGCGCGGCAAAAGGTTCGGGGCTGGGACGCCATTCGCGAGATCACCTGGAAGTACCCTCCAACGATGGTGCTCCGCTCCCCCGCACCTTGGACCCGCGCACCGCGCCGTGCGGCTGGAGTGGAACGTGGGCCCGGGGGCAGAGGAGCGCCCCTGCCGCCGGAGGGAGTCGGCGCACGGCTGGACGCGCCAGCCACAGAGGGCGGACGCCGGCTTGCGGACGCAGGAATCTCTCTGCCGCGCGGTGTTGGGCTGGGCCCCTTGTGCGCTGGCCCTGACCGGCTGAGCCGCGACCGCGGCGGATGGCCCCGCGCGCGCCGCCGAGCTCGGGAAACGCCTCCCCGTCTGGACCGCGGAGGCCCCGGCCGTGCCGGCTCGATGCCGTTGGCCCCCTCGCCGCCCGTCGGCGCCGCTGCCGTGGTCGCGCACCCCTGGGACGGCCGGGCGATCGTCGAGGGAGGCCCGGCCACTCGGGAAGACGCTCGGCTGCCACCCAGGGCGGGCCCTCGGCGGCCAGATGGCCACCCGAAACCGACGGGGGCGGCACTGGCGACCGCATCTGACCGTGTACCCCTCGATGGGATCCACTTCAGCCACCCACGGAAGGCGTTGCCACGCCGCGCCGACGCCCTCTGGGTGACCAGGAACGGCACCAAGAACTGGGCCAAGCGCCATACGGGCCTCCGGAACTCGAGGATGTCGTCTTCTCCACGCCCCCAACTGTACGGGCCATCGCTCGGGGGGCTGTCTGGAGTCGAGATGGCGACCGGACCGCGGC
>JAKAUG010000470.1 GCA_021827805.1 Bacillota bacterium
CCCGTGGGGCCCACGACAGACACGGTCTGCCCGGCACGCACGTAGATGTTCAGATCCTCCAGGAGCGGGCGATCCTCCGTGTACCGGAAGTCCACGTGCCCAAAGCCCACATCCCCGTGCGGCGAGGCGAGCACCTCAGGCGCCTGGGGCTCGGGGGATTCCTCCTCCTCGTCCAGGATCTCGAAGACACGCTCGGAGGAGGCCAGGGCCGACTGGAGGCTGTTGGAGATGCTGGCCAACTGCGTGATGGGCTGCGAGAACTGACGCGCATATTGGATGAAGGCCTGGATGTCCCCGATCTGGATGGTCCGGCGGGCGACGAAGATCCCGCCGATGACGCTCACCAGCACGAAACCCAGATTCCCGATCACGTTCATCAGCGGCATGATGATGCCCGTGATGAACTGGGCCTTCCATGTCGACTCGGCCAGCTCGTCATTCATCCGCGAGAAGGCCGCGATGGACCGCCCCTCGTGCCCGAAGGCCTTCACCACCAAGTGGCCGGTGTACATCTCCTCCACATGGCCGTTGAGGGTGCCAAGCTGTCGTTGCCGGGCCAGGAAGTGGGTCTGGGAGCGGCTGGCGACGCCCTTGGTGAGTACAAAGCTCAACGGGAGCGTCATCGCCGTGACCACGGTGAGCAGGGGGCTGATGGTCAGCATCATGACCACGACCCCGACGAAGGTCACCACGGCTGTGACGAGCTGGGTCACGCTCTGCTGTAGCGTGGTGCCAATGTTGTCGAAGTCGTTGACGAAACGGCTGAGCACCTCGCCGTGGGGGTGCGTGTCAAAAAAGCCCACCGGCAGGCGCGTCAGCTTCTCCATCACCTGCCGACGGATGGTGTAGATCGCTCGCTGGGCCACACCGGCCATCACGAACTGCTGCACCCAGCCAAACACCGCGCTGACCGTATAGAGGACGACCAGCACCGTCAGCAGGTGCTCAACCTGGGGGAAGTCCACGCCGCCGCCAGGCACGCGGCGCAGCTTCTGCAAGAAGCCGGAGAACAGCACCGTGGTCACCTGACCCAGCACCTTGGGACTCCAGATGGAGAACGCGGTGCTCAGGATGGCGGTGACGAGTACCAAAAAGAGCGCGGTGGACTCCGCCCGAAAGTAGCCTGCCAAGCGCAGCACGGTGCGGCGTGCGTTCTTGGGCTTCTCCACGGGTCGGGCCAGCCCCATGGGACCGCCCCCGAAGCCCCCAAAGCCTCCCCGCCCCTGCTGGCCGGGGAAGCGCGCGCCCGAGCGGGGGCCGTGACCCTCCGAATTCATGCCACATCCTCCGGAGAGAGTTGCGAGGAGACGATCTCCCGGTAGATCGGACAGCTCTCCATGAGCTCCCGGTGCGAGCCGGCGCCCACCAGGTGGCCGTCATCCAGCACCAGGATCTGCTCGGCGTCGCGCACCGAGCTCACCCTCTGGGCCACGACGATACGGGTGGCTCCACCCAGATGCTGCCGCAGGGCGGCGCGGAGCCGGGCGTCTGTGCCATAGTCCAGCGCGGAAAAGCTGTCGTCGAGCACATAGATCTCGGCGCGGCGCACCAGCGCGCGCGCGATGGCCAGGCGCTGCCGCTGCCCCCCGGACAGATTGGCCCCACCCTGGACCAATGGCGCGTCAAGACCCGCCTGGAGGTTCCCTCCGCCGAGCTCGGCCAGGAAGTCTCCGGCCTGGGCCACCTCCGCGGCACGCAGCGCGTCCTCCGCCGAGGCCTCGAGGTTCCCGTAGCGGATGTTATCGAGGATGGTGCCCGAAAAGAGCACCGTCTGTTGGGGAACGTAGCCGATCTTCTCGCGCAGACGCTCCTGGGGCATCTCCCGCACGTCCACCCCGTCCACCAGGACACGGCCTGCCTCGGCGTCGTACATCCGCAGCAGCAGATGCAGCAGGGTGGATTTGCCCGAACCCGTGCCGCCGATGATCGCGGTGGACTGCCCAGGGGCCGCCACGAAGCTGATGTCCGAGAGGGCCGGCTCCTCGGCCCCGGGATAGCGGAAGGTCACGTGGGAGAACTCCACCTGCCCGCGCAGGGACGTGGACGGCGCCGGGAGCTCGGCGTGGTCGACGATCCGCGGCTCCAGCGCCAGCACCTCACCGATGCGTACCGCGGAGGCCTGGCCGCGGGGGAGCATGAAGAGCATCATCGAGACCATCAGCACCGCGAACATGATCTGCATGACGTATTGGATGAAGGCCATCAGCTGCCCAAGCTGCAGCGTGCCGGCGTTAATCTGCACGCCCCCAAACCACACGATGGCCACCGTGGCCAGGTTCATGATCAGCATGACCAGGGGCATGGTGGTGGCCATGAGCTGAAAGACCCGCACCGACGTGTCCGTGAGATCGGCGTTGGCGGCGTCGAAGCGCCCGAGTTCGTAGGTACCGCGCCCGAACGCCCGGATCACGCGCGTGCCCGTCAGGTTCTCGCGCAGGACCAGGTTGAGGCGGTCCACCTTCGCCTGCATGGAGCGGAAGAGCCCGAGGCCCTGGCGCATCAGCAGCAGGATGGCCAGGCCCATCACCGGCAGCACCACCACGAGGACCAGGGAGAGGCGCGCGTCGGTCTGGACCGCCAGGATGATCCCGCCCAGGGCCGTGAGAGGCGCCATCACCAGCATGCGCAGCATCATGTTCACCAGTTGCTGCACCTGCATCACGTCATTGGTCGTGCGCACGATCAGCGAGGAGCTTCCCAGTTGATCAAACTCTTGCAGGGTGAAGTGCTCGACGTGCGAGAAGAGCCCCAGGCGCAGATCCTGCCCGAAACCCGCCGTGGCCCTCGCCCCGCAGTAGCTGGCCAGGACCGCGGCCGCACCCCCGAGCAGGGTGATCCCGAACATGAGGACGCCGACCCCGAGGATGTAGGGCACGTCCCCGCGGATGATGCCAGTGTCCACGATGTCGGACATGAGATTGGGCAGATACAGGGAGGCCATGGTCTGGGTGAAGGTGAGCCCCAGTACCAGCACCACCAACACCCGATAGGGACGCATAAAGCGCAGCAGACCAAGCACAGGACCTGACCCCCCTTGCGCGGTCGGGCTTCCCTGGTAGGGTATCACCGCAGGTCAGGTCGTGGCCCTCCCAGCGCCGCGGGCGGAGGCCTGGCCGCCAACCGGCCGTGTCGATCCGATCAACGAACTTCTCCAGGTCCAAGACCCACCGGGTGAGCCACTCGGTGGTCGGGGAACTGCTCCATGAGATGGGATGCAGCCGGCGGGCGGCGCGCAAGACGGAGGAGGGGCAGGAGCACGGGGCCGACCGTGACGCGCAGTTCCAGCACATCAACGAAAGCGTGAAGGCGTTTCAGGCCCAGGGGCAACCGGCAATCTCGGTCGACAGCAAGAAGACGGAGTTGGGGGGCAACCACAGGAACGGCGGGCGCGAGTACCACCGCAAGGGGCAAGCGCCGCGGTTGTTGATCACCGCAGACCGTGGCGGTGGCAACGGGGCGCGGGCGCGGGCATGGAAGGTGGAGTTGCGGCGATTCGCGGCGGAGACCGGCCTGATGATCACGGTCAGGGACATCGAGGTGGAACAAGATTGAGCATCGGCTATTGTCGCAGATGACGGAGAACTGGCGCAGCCAACCTCTCGTCCCTCTCGCGCGCATCCACCCGTGTTTACCGCATGCGCATACAAGAAAAGGGCATCATCCCGCACTCGCGAGGTGGTGCCCCCGAATCGGCATCCCCCGGCTCAGAACGAGCGAGACCCGCGGCCCCCACGCTTGCTGTCCGTGTTGCGGCGCAGGTCGCCCAGGCGGTCCTCGCTATCCTTCATGAAGCGCTTGAGCTTCTCCTCGAAGGAGCCCGGCGCCGGGCGGGCTCGTCCACCGCCGCCTCCCGGCCGCGGCCCGCTGGGGATGCGCCGCGTGGCGCTCGCCCCTTCCTGGGCCTGACGGATGGACAGGGCGATCTTCTTGCCGGAAGGATCAACGGACAGGATCTTGACCTTGACCTTGTCCGCCCTCTTGACGAACTCGTTGATGTCCGTCACATACACATCCGCCACCTCGGAGATGTGCACCAGTCCCGTCTCGCCCGAAGGAAGCTCCACAAACGCGCCGAAATTCGTAATCCCGGTCACTGTGCCCTCAACGACGGAGCCTACGGCGAGCGGCATTCTGCTGAAACTCCTCCTGCGGAAAGCGGATGGCAAGCGGATTATACCGCCCGCCTTAAACGGGTGTCAAACGAGCCCCATTGCGCAAGTTTCGCCACCTTTCGTGCTCGGACGCGCCCGGGCGCCATCCTGGCGCGGAGTCGGCGAGGGGAGAATCAGCGGGGAGGATCAGGAACCGTTGTTCGCGGGGGCGGTCACAGGCGCCAGCGGGACCTCGCCTGGCCCCACCAGGCCCAGTTGCTGCCGGGCGGCGGCGGCGACGTAGGCGTCGGTGCTATCGTATGCAACCTCAGCCTTGAGGCGCGTCTGTCGCTGCAGGAGCACGGTGCGCTCGGCCAACAGAGCGGAGCGCTGCACCGCCAGCCTGTGATACGCCGCATATTCGACGTGCCCCAGCCACAGGCAGTAGAGCGTTCCCGCACCGATGAGCAACGGGGCCCACGGAACACGTCGGGACCGTGGCACGGGGCGCAGACGGGCGGCCGCCGCAGGGTCGAGCCCGCCCCCGGCCAGGGACGGACGCAGCGGCACAACACCGTCGCTCGCCGGCCTGCACCTGATCCGCGCGCTCAACATCTATGCCCCCTTGGGAGCGTCGGCGCCAGAGTCGCCCGATTCGGAGCCCGTTCCCTCTGCGTCCTCGGCCTGCGCCAGGCCCAGCGGGTCGCCGTCCAGGACGATGACGACCGTGAAGCCCTTGCCGCGGGCCCGTGCATACAGCGTGGCCACGGTGGCCGGAGCCACGCCCAGCCTCCGCGCGATCAGGTCCGCGGGATGCCCCAGCTCCTTGAGCACGACCACCTGGCGTTCCCGGAAGCTCAGGCGCTCCGCTCCCCGGATCTCCAGATGCACCGCTTGCCGCTCCCATACACAACTGCGTACATTCCATGGACGAAATGTGGACGGGCATATTCGCGTCCCGCAGCCCGACTCCTCCTGAGGTTACCGGCGACGCAAAACAATTCCACCGAGGAGGAGCACGGGTCCGAGGCCCAGGGCCAACCAGGGCCAGCGCGGAGGTCGCGCTGGATCCGCGGGCTCGCTCGGGCCAGCCGACCCGACCTCGGCAGACGATGCGGGGCGGGGCGCGGCAGGCCGGGGCACCGAGGAGGCCGCCGAACCCGCGGTTGCGGCAGCCGCAAGGGAGGACGCCGGGCTTCCGAAGACGGGA
>JAKAUG010000486.1 GCA_021827805.1 Bacillota bacterium
CGTACTCCATGATCTGAGCCACGACCTGGCGGCGGATCTCCCGGTTTGCTTGGAGCTTTGTTTCCACCACGGTGAGCACGCCATCAGCGTCCAGGCACAGGAGGTCCGGCTTTCCGTCCCCCACAACGATTTGGCTGCCGATCAGTACGGGGCGCTGCGCCTGCAGGGCGTCCCACGGCACAATGTCCAGTACGTCTCGCAATGCTACCTCCAGCACCTTTTCTTTGGTGTAGCCCCGCCATGCCATCCGAATGCTCCGCTCGCCCTGCCGCAGCCAGATCGTCCTCAAGATCGCAAGACCCCCGTCTGGACGGAATGCCGTGCGGAACGCCGATCGGAAGTTGGGTCTAGGCTTGCGACGCCCCGGATCCCCGCTCGATCCCCATGCCCTCGATCTGCGCCCACAGCGGAAGCAGCGCCCGGTGCTGATCCCGATAAAAGGCACTGGCGCGGAGGCGGAAGAAGGTCCAGCCGGCGCGCTCAAGCACCTTCTGGCGGGTGAGGTCCTGCTCCCAGCGCTCCGGACCGTGCCAGCGGTCCCCGTCGCACTCCACGGCGAGGCGGGCACGCATGCCCTCGACCACAAGGTCGATCCGGTGGTGTCCAACCTCCACCTGGGGACGGACCGAATATCCCTGTCCCAGGATGGCGCGCAGCACATCTCGCTCGAACCCGGACTCGCAGAGCCCCTCCAGATCCTCCTGCACCTCCGTGATCCGGTGGGGGTTCAAGTAGTAGCTGAGCAGCCGGAAGCGCATGTCCTCCGGGTTCAGGTCCTTGAGGTCCACGGAGTGGTACAGCCGGCACTGGTGCCGCGCCCTGCTGGCGGCGACGTTGAAGCGCTGCTTGGCGTCCCGCCTGGTCAGCCCTGGAAGCGTTGGTTTTGGGCGCCGACACCAGCGAGAGAAACATGATGTCGCGCTCGTCCCCCTGGAAGGCGTAGGCGTCCCCGCAGACGAGGCGGCGCTCTTCCATCGCCTCTTCCCCGATCTCCTGGTGCAGACGCTCCTGGATGTGCACCGCCTGTTGCGATCCCACCAGGGAGACCACGCCCATGGTCAACCCGTCAAAGCGAGAGTCCTCCAGCATTTCGCGGATGTCCGCGACGATGGCGTCCGCTTCGGGCTCGTTGCGGCTGCCCGTGAGTTCGTCGCAGAACCCACTGACGCGCCTTGCCAGCACCGGCGGGTCGATGCGCTCCGCCGGGTGAGGGGAACGCAGGGGGATGATCTTGCCGTCGTACGCCAAGTCGTTGGAGAACTGGATGATCTCGGGCACGCAACGGAAGTGCTCCTGAAGCATGATCGTATCCGGGAAGGCGCGCCTGGCGTGCTCGTAGAGCGAGGTCTGCAGGTCATAGCTGCTGTGGTGCGGTACGCCGGCGAGGTGACGTTCGATGAGGCTGCGCACCTCTGTTTCGGGGGTGCCCACCGCCGGCGGGCTGATTTGCTGATCATCGCCGACGATGACCGCCTTGTTCGCGCGCAGCAACGCCACCAAGGAGAAGACATCGCACTGGCTGCTCTCATCCACGATCACCACATCGAAACGCTCGTTGGTCAGACGCAGGTTCTCAATGACCCGGTGGATCGGCATGATCCACACGGGTATAGCGCCCTGGGCGCTCTCCATTTCGCGCTGCGCGTCCGCGCGGTGCCGCGCGACATGCGTCCCCGTGCCCTTTCCGATCCGGTCGATGCGGCTCTTCCAGGCGAGCAGGGCGCCGCGCTGCGCCCCGGTGACACGACGGATCTGCTTGCTCCAGGTTGCCTTGGACACCACCGAGGCGATGAGCCGGCGCAGGCGGTCCTCCGCGGCACCCATGGCTTGCTCGATCTCCTTGACGTCGGTGTCGGTGGAGGCAAGCCAGCCATTGAGTTGGCTCCACTCCCATGCCTGGCGCCACTCCCAGGGGAACTCTCCGGGATCGCCCACCCGTTCCGCCAACTGTGCCGTCCAGCGGGGAGCCATCGGGCGGAGACGGTCGAGCAGGCGTTGCAGCTCCGCGGACCTGGAGGCGGTGGCGTGCAGGGAGCGTGCACGCTCGTACGCCGCCCGCCAGGCGGATGCGTCCTTGTCGCGCACCGCAGAGGCAAGCGTGCGCCAGATCCGCGCGGCGCCGGGTTGCGCCGCCCCGGCGGTCAGGTGCTCAAGGCGGGCACGCCAGTCGCCTTCCCACTCGCGCAGCGCCACGGTGGCTTCGGCGCCCTGGATCGCTTCCACCAGGGGCTCAAGCTGCTCCCAAGAGGTCCAGTCAAAGGCATCCGGCAGCCGCGCTTCGGCGAAGCGTGCCCGCAGTTGCCCCAGGCGATCGCCGAGTACGATGGTCTGTTCCAGCAGCTTTGTCTGGTCGTCCAGGACCGCCGACAGGCGCGGGTTGTCCGGCTGGACCTCGGGTCCGCCCACCGAGGAGAGCAGGGTGTTCCACCGCCGGGCGAGCCGCTCCCGCCGCTCAAGCAGGCGGATGTGCTCGCGCAGCGCCTGGACGCGCTCCTTGGTGTCGGCGCCCCTGCCGTCGACCCACCGTCCCTCGAGCAGGTATTTCAGGCGCCGTCCCGTCGTGAGGAAGAACAGCGTGCCCGGCTTGCCCAGTTCAAAGGCAGTGGCGAGGACCTCCAGGTCCCGGGCGACGGCTTCGCGCTCGGCGCCCTCAGGCGACCGGATGTCGAACGCCGCCAGCCGTGTCCTGAGACTGCCGACTTCGGGCAGTTCCCGCCGCACCTCGGCGATGAGGTCGGTCCAGACCGTCCCGCGGTCCGGAGAGCCCAGGGCATCCGCCAGGACTTGCCGCAGGTGCTCCCGCGCGAACAGCTCGCGCTCCCGGGCGACCGGAGCGGCGAGGTCCCGCAGTGGCTGCAGCGCCTCACGGGTTTGGGGGATGCTGAAGGCGCGCCCCGCCTCTTCCGCCTGCCGCGTGCCCGCCGCCAGGGTTGCGCCCCGCTGGATCCAGTCGGAGAACTGCTCAGGCAATGTCAGGGTGGCGGGGTCGGGAAGTTCCAGGGCGGCTTCTTCGCGGTCCCCGCGCGGGATGGCGCCCAGCAGCTCCCATAGGCGGCGCATCTCCTCGTCGGACAGCGGGGGAGACGCCGGGACGGGGACCGAGTCGGGGAACCAGCCGTGGCGCTCTGCGCCCAGCCCGACGCGCTTGGCGATCTCCACGCGGGGCAGAGGCGCCCCCTGCCATGACAGCGTGGCGTGTTCCTGCTCCGCCGCCGAACGGAGCCGTCTCCGGAGATCGGCGATCTGCTCCCGTGTGTCCCGGGTTTCGCGCGCCAGATCGACCATCTCAGCCTCCAGGACCGCGGGGTCCAGGGAGGAGAGGTTGTCGTGAATGGCGCGGATCGCGCTCTCAATGTCCTGCAGGGACTGGCGGTCCCCGCCGAGCAGCGGCACGCACAGCGCCCGGATGTCCTCCGGGATCTTGTCCTTGAGCACGCGAAGCGCCTTTTCGGTGTGACTGGTGACCAGCACGCGCTTGCCCTGCGCCAGCAGGTGGCAGATGAGGTTGGCGATCGTGTGGCTCTTGCCGGTGCCGGGCGGACCCTGGACGGTGACGCCCTCGTGCATGGCGAGGCGGCGGGCGATTTCCCGCTGGTCCTCGTTGGAGGGCAGGGGGAAGAGCAAGTCATCCTCGGGAACCGCCCGGCGGGCGGCACCGGGGGATGCGACCCCGTTTCCCGCGGAGCCTTGCCGGCTCTCGGTGGGGTCCCCGCCGCCGTCCGTTGTCCCAGGGGTCCCCCCGCTCCCGCTGGTGATCAGGGTGCGGATGGTTTCCGGAACCTTGTACCCATCATCCAGCGCCTGCAACACGGTCCGCAGTTCCTGCTTCCACAGCTCGTCGGCGCGACGCCGAACAAAGAGCACAGGGCGGGGGCGGATCACCGGCACACCCGCCCGGGTGGGTGTGTCCCCCGCCGGATCATAGCGCCCGTTGGGGTCCAGGGTGTGTGCAAGCTCGGTCAGGTAGGCGTCGGCGACCTGGCGGTCCAGCGGGTCCACCGGCGCCTCCCGGAAGCCGCGCTCCATGCGCGCGACATCCTGCAGCGTCGAGATGTCCAGACCGGAGAGCATCTCGGTTTCCAGCGCCGTGCCGCGGCTGGTCGGCTTGAGCCAGAACACGCCCTGCCTGGCGTCAAAGAGCAGATCCGCGCGCGTAACCAGCACGGGTCGCTCGATCAGCACACCCCCGACCGTCCATTGCAGCATCCCGTGCCCGAAGGCGATCTCCAACATCTCGCCTTCCCGCTCGAAGCGCTGGCGCCAGGCGAAGAGGTTGGCGTAGATCTGCTGCACGCGCCGCTTGGGCTTGGTCTGCTCCGCCCACGTGTCCCAGTCCGTGCACCATTCCAGGTAGGCGTCGACCCGTCGCTCATCGGCATCGAAGCGCTCGCGGACGGGAGCGCCCAGGGTGCCATCCGGCTGGCGAGGACCAGGCACCTCCCGGTCCGTGAGCGGTTGCGGTTCGGCGTTCTCGTCGTCGTACCGGGTGAGCCAGTCCCGGATCAAGTCAGCCGGCTCAGGGGGCAGGGGGATGACCTGCCGGTGGACCTCAAGCCAGCTCTCGGGGTCCTTGGCGCCCGCGCCAAAGGCGTGGCATCCGCAATCCGTAGGCAACTCGTTCAGGGGAAGGACCCAGTCGTACTCCTGGATGCGGCGTTTGGGCGGGGAGGTGAGGTTCTTCAGCGCCCACAGGTACTCAAAGATCTGCCGGGGCTCCGCCTCCGTCGGCACCTGCCGTATCGCCACCTTGAGGCGGACGGTGGGATGGCTGACATCCCAAGCTCCGCTAGCATGCTTACCGAATCATTGCGTCAAGGGCGTCAGGTCCACTCTTCGACGCTTTCTGGAGGCAACCTCCTGGGCGCGGTCCGGTCCACGCCACCGGACTGTGGAGATCTTGCGAGGATGAACCTGAATTTCGCATGGGTCCGACCATATGCCCACGGTCTCATGCACGCCGCTCGTGCATCGCACGCACCTTTCGGTTGCGGCGCTGTGGTTCGTCCCTCTGAGCCTCAGGGGCTGGCACCGTACACTGCGAAATTCAGGTTCAATGGAGCCGCGGCATAGCCGCAGATGCGACACGGTCAGCGCCACCCCACACGCGGCGGACACCTGGCTTCAATGGAGCCGCGGCATAGCCGCGGATGCGACCCGGGCCTCCACGTAGGGACCCTGTTCGTCCCGCTTGCTTCAATGGAGCCGCGGCATAGCCGCGGATGCGACCTGCCTCTGCCATGCCTCATGCATGCGCGCGGCGAAGCTTCAATGGAGCCGCGGCAT
>JAKAUG010000134.1 GCA_021827805.1 Bacillota bacterium
CGATCGCCACTGGCGCCGAGGCCGAGGATCTCGCTCGCCATGCGCCTCGCCAGGCCCTGCGCATACGCCCGGACGAACGCCCACGTGTTCCAGGGGGCGCGGATCCCACGGTAGCGTGCGAGATCCACGTCACCGAGATCGTAGGGTCTCGGCTCAGCCAACTGCTTCGCCAATTGCCGGGTCACGGCCTCCCCCGTGTTCTGGGGATAAAGCCTGTCCAGCGGGCGAACGGCGTCCGTGAACCCGTTGCCGGCCCTGTCGGCCAACGCGCAGAAGTCGACGTAGTCGCGGGTGGCGTTGCGGGTCACAACCAACCAGCCCTTGACCCGTACCATCTCCGGCAGCGTGGGTACGCGCATGCCCGCGATGATCTCGGTCTCCAGGGGCGCGGAGCGCCGCAATTGGCGGATGCCGGTCTCCACGCCCCACAATTGGCCGAGGATGAGCACGGGCGGCCGCGTCCGCGTGGTCTTCCAGCCGGCAAGTGACTCGAGGCGCGCCAGAACATCTGGAAACTCAGCGCGCAGGCGCGGCATGAGCATGACGTGATCGCCGTCGAGCGAAACACGATGTTCCACATGCAGCGCCGCCGCAGTTCCTTCCACCACATCACATTCTGGGAAGTGCTGCCGCAGGGTCCGCCGCGCGGCGAGCACTCGTTGCCAATCCGTCTGCAAGGTCCCGTCCCCCGCGAGCACGCTCGCTGTAAACTCTATCACGCGCGGGCGACGGGACGCGCCGCGGGTCGCCGCTGGGGAATGCTTCAGCCCAGCTCCTGACGCATGCCCGCCAGGACCTCGCGGTTGGTCAGGTAGTCGATCGGTGAGCGGTTGTCCGTCAAGAGCCATCCACCCTGCCCGTCGCTCGGCTGCCAGGCTGCGGCGACCTCCTCCGCCAGTGCGCCGAGCAGGGGCGGCACAGCCCCCGGGGCGGTGAGACGGGACACGTCGAGCGGCCGGGCGGATCCCGCCACCAGGTAGTTGTACGCCGTCCCCACCTTGGCCACGTAGGTATACGGCAGGGCGCTGTGCAGCGTGCGCACCAGGGAGAGCAGCAGCGGACTCTCGGGCCCCAGGGCGTTGACGTTCAGGGCCACGATCCCCCCCGGGTTGAGGTGAGCCGCGGCCAGCGCGAAGAACTGCGCGGTGGCCAGTTCGTACGGGATGTACAGCTCACGGGCGTAGGCGTCGACGATGATCACATCGTAACGGCCCGCGCTGCCCTTCTGCGCGGCCAGGAAGGTGCGCCCGTCCCCGACATGGATCCGAGCGGCGAGCTGGGGCGTCAGGCCGAAGAAGCGGGCGCCGAGCTTCGCCACGACCGGATCGATCTCCACGCCCTGCAGATCCAGGCGGTACCGCGCGGAGAGCACGTCCTGGTACTGGCGCAGGATCGTGCCCCCGCCGGCACCAATCACCAGCACGCGGCGCGAGGTCCCCGGGCGCAGGGCGGGCAGCAGCATGTACGCATCGTAGTACATACCCGTCAGATCGCTCCCCCGGCGCCACACGGACTGCACGCCCCCGCCGTCGTTCACCACCAGATAGGTCATCGCGCCCACCTGGCGCACCTGCACGAACTGATAGGGAGTCTGGGCCTCGAAGAGGAGACCCGACTCCGGGCGCACCGGGCCGGCGGTCCCGAGCCCCACGAGCAGCGGCAGGACCAGGACCCCGAACAGCGCTCGACGCCTGAGCCCCAGGGCACCCACAACGATGAGCACCGCCCCCAGCCCGACCAGGGTCTGATTGGTGCCTAGGAAGGGGATGGTGACGAAGGCGGGCCCAAAGGTGCCCACCAGGCTCCCGGCGGTGGCCCATGCCTCCAGGACCCCCACCACCCGGCCTGTGCGTTCCGTTTGCGCCGCCACCGCCAGCCGGATGGCGAACGGCGTGGCAAAGGCGAGCAGGAAGACCGGCGGGGCGATGACCACGAGCACCGCGGCCAGGGAGAGCAGCACGACGGACACCGGCGTGTTGAGGATCCCGGCCCCGAGCTCGGCGATCACCCAGCGTCCCGCGAGCGGCAGAGCCAGGGCCAGGACCCCGGAGGCCAGAAGCGAGCCGTAGAGCCCGCCGCGGCCAGGGCGGCGGTCGGCGAGGGCGCCGCCCACACGGTAGCCGAACGTCAGAGCCAGCAGGATCACACCGATGAGGTTGGCCCAGACCAGTTGCGAGGTCCCAAAGGCGGGGGCCAAGAGCCTTGAGGCGGCCATCTCCAGGCCCATCGTGGCCATGCCGGCGATGAACGCGGTCCACCGCAGGCCCAGCCAGGACACCGGCTCAGACACCCGGACGCACCCCCTCGCAGACCCCTTCACCGACCCCTTCCGAGGAGCCGGAAGCTCCGGCGGTGCGCCGGACACGGACCCAGGGCCTCCAGGGCCTGGCGGTGCTGGGGGGTCGGGTAGCCCTTGTGCTCCGCAAAGCCGTAACCGGGATAGCGCCGGTCCAGATCCAGCATCAGTTCGTCGCGGTGGACCTTCGCCAGGATGGAGGCGGCGGCCACGCTCAGACAGAGCCCGTCCCCCCCGACCACAGCCGTCTGGGCCATGGGCAGGCGCGGATTGGGCAGGCCGTCGACCAGCACGTGCTCCGGGGCCGGGACAAGGGTCGCCACAGCCCTGCGCATGGCCTCGAAACTGGCGACCGCGATGTTCAGACGGTCGATCTCAGGAACGTCCACCTCCGCCACCGCCCAGGCACCCGCCACAGCCTGGATGCGCGCCACCAGAGCCCTGCGCACGCTGGGGGCCAGGCGTTTGCTGTCGTCGCACCCCGCCAGCTCCCACTCGGCCGTGTCTGCGCGCAGCAACACGGCAGCCGCGACGACGGGTCCGGCCAGCGGTCCCCGCCCGGCCTCGTCCACCCCGGCCACATGGCGCACCCCCCGTCGCCAAAGCCGCTGTTCGAAGAGCAGCGTGGGCCCGGTCCTCCCGCGGTCACCGGGCTCATGGACATCCTCCCCACGGCTGAGACCGGGGGATTCCCGGTCATCGCTCACCGGGGTTTCCCGCTTCGCTGGGGTCCAGGCGCGTTTCCGCGCGGTCTCACGTCCCGTCCCCGGGCAGACACCGCCAGCCCGGCGGCCAGGCCCGCATCCCTGATGTTCCGTGCGGCGTTCACGTCCCGATCCAGGGCCGCGCCGCCCGAGGGACACCCCCAGCACCGGACGTTCAGAGGCAGCGACTCGACCACGTGCCCGCCGGCCTGGCACCGTTCGCCGCTGGGGTGCAGGCGGCCGAGCCCGACAAAGGTACGGCCGCACCGCCGCACCCCGCACTCCAGTTGGGCGGGCCGTTCACCCCAGCCCGCGGCCGCGATGCTCTCGGCCAACTTCGGCTGGGCCAGCACCCCTTCCACGTTCAGACCCTCGGTGCACACCACCCGGTTTTCGCGGCTGATGCGCGTCGTGAGCCTGTGCGAGAGCTCCCGGCGCCGGTCGGCGATGCGGGCATCGATGCGAGCCACCTTCCGTCGTGCCCTGCCGCGGCTGACCGACCCCGTCTGCTTGCGCGCCAGAGACCGCTGGGCCCTGCCGAACCGTTCCTCGTCGCGGCGGAGGAAGGGTTTGTTTCCCAGCTGCTCCCCTGTGCTCAAAACGACGGTTGCCAGCAGCCAGGGGTCGAGGCCAGCGGTCGCGTTGACCACGGGCACGGGCGGGGCCTCTTCCTCGGCGGAGAAGGAAACGAAGTACCGAGCGGCACGGTCCCTGCGGACCGTGCCGCTGGTGGGTTCTCCGCTGAAGGGATACGGCTCGCCCGCCTGCGCCCTCGAGCGTTTGGTCCAGCGGATCTTCAGCGGCGCGTCCATCCTGGCGGGCGTGAGCCGCTCATCCCTCCACCGGAAGCCGCCCATGCGGTGCGTCGCCGCTTGCCGGTCGCGCATGTGGTGGAAGCGCGGATCCTTGGCGCGGCCCGCCAAGGAGTTGACGCACGCGGCGTTGAGGTGACGGAGCGCCGGCTGGAGCGGCACGCGGGAGACCTCGGCCAACCAGGACTTCTCGGGGTCCTTGTTCACGCGCGCCGGGAGCCGGTCCGTCTCGGCGTGGTCGATGCGCTCGTGGCGATCACACCATGCCTCGGCGCGCGGGGTGAGCGCCCCGTTGTGGACATGCCGCACGCATCCGCGGATCCGCGCCAGTTCGCGCGCTTGGTCCGCGGTCGGATGGAAGCGGTGGCTGTGCGGCTTGGGCTCCATGCGTTGCGTTATACCATATGGAGCGGGAAGCGAGAAGGCGTGAGCAAGTCGGCGGGGCCCTGAAGACGGGGGCTTGCGCCGCGTCATTCCCGGTCGACGGCAGAGGGCTCCTCCAGGGTGATGGCACCGAGCTGACCCCGCCGGAAGTCCAGGGCCAGGGCCTGCGCGGCCCGCTCCAGGTCCGGCAGGCCTCCGCCGCGCAGCATGCCCCGCCCCTGGGCCACCTGCTCAAGCCAGGTCTCCGGGGCTTCGGTCTCGCGGATGCCGTAGCGGACCTCCAGCGCGCGCGGACTGCGGGCCGCGATCCAGCGGCCGAGTTCCGTGGCCCCCTGGACCGCGTCCATCGCGGTGTCGGGCAGGGCCCCAATGGCCCACAGCCTCCACGTCACAGACCATGGTCCAGAGCGCGGCCGCAGCACGCCCGGCATGTCGCAGAGACGGCCTCCGCCGGGAAGCCCAAACCACTGCGGCCCGCGTGTCACGCCGGCGCGGGCCCCAACCCGCGCGCTTCTCGTGCCGAGCACCCTGTTCAGCAGGGTGCTCTTGCCGGTGTTGGGCATGCCGACGACCACCACGGACCAGGCCCCGGGGTCGCCCGAGCGCCCCAGGGACCGCATCGTCGCCGCCTCCAACTCCGCGCGCCGCCAGTCGGGGCCGTGCAGATCCAGGGCCACGACTGGCTGGCTCCGGGAGAGCAACGCCGCCCAGCGGCGGGTCGCGTCCTCCTCGGCCAGGTCATCGCGGCTCAGAATGAGCACCCGCGGGCGCTCGGGGGCCCCGCGCAGGAGCTCCGGGTTGCGGCTGGCCCTGGGACAGCGGGCATCCGCCACCTCCCAGACCACATCCGCGGCGCGCAGCAGCGTGCCCAACTCGCGCTGGGCGCGGGCCATGTGGCCCTGCAGCACGCCTGGCGCACCCCTGGGTCGCGTGCCCATCACCCCCCCCACCCGCGGGGACGGCCCGCGCAGCAAGCGCCGCGCGGGCCGTCCCCCAGAGCCCTGTCCGCTCCAGACGTCTCTAGACGTCGCGGCGCCGGGCCCGGATGCGCGCGGACTTGCCGCTCA
>JAKAUG010000156.1 GCA_021827805.1 Bacillota bacterium
GCTGCCCACGCGGTAGACCACGGGTTCGAAGATGTAGAAGCCAAAGGCCAAGCCCCCGACGAAGAGCATCACCATGGGGGCCAGGTAGCCATATACCATGCGCCGCTCGCTGGGCGTGAGCGCGGGAAGGATGAAGGCGAACAGCTGATACAGGATCACCGGTGAGCCAAGGACCAGGCCGCCGATCAGGGCGATGCGCAGCCCGGCGAACATCGGCTCCAGGGGCGAGAGGGTGATGAGTGTACCGTTACCGTAGACGCCAAAGCGGCGCTCGGTGTACAGCAGGATCGCTTTCAAGAAGGGAAAGGTGGCCACCGTCCCCAGAACAAAGGCCACGATGGACCACATCAGGCGTCGGCGCAACTCATCGAGGTGTTCGAAGATGGACATCGGCCGATCCACGATCTCAAGGCGACGGCGCCTCTGGGGTGCCGGCCCCTGGTCGCCGCCGCTCCCCTGACCGCCGTCATCCCCGCCGCCGCCCGTCGACCCTCCACCCGGGGCGGAGGCCCCCGCCGACTCCGCCACGGGAGCGACCGCGTCCGTGGTCTCGGTGGGCGTCAGGTCCACGTCCTGGCGGAAACGCGCCCATGCCTGATCGGCCGTCTCCGCCCCCACGACGCCGCTCTGCTCCGGCGGCGCGCCAGCGGGCAGCGCCGGATAGAGCATCCGTCCTGGAACGGCCTGCCGCGGCTCGGGCGGGAGAGCCGGCGTCTCGCCGGGAAGGGGGAAGGCGTCGAGCTCGTCCTCCTGCGGCAAGGTTCCGGCATGGCTCGAGGAGGACAGAAGCCGCGCCGCGTCCTTGGCCTTGCCGTTGCGCGTACCCTCGCTCGCCATCCCGCCACCTCCCCGCCGGCCTCAGCCTTACCGCCCGCAAGAAGTGGAATACTTCGTGGCCAGGCCCGAGCAGTCCTGTGCCCACGTCGGTGTATCGTAAAGCCGCTTGGGCGGCAAGGCGGATGGCCTGGCAGTCGCGGGCGTCAGGCGCCAAGCGCAGGGGAGTGGGAGGGCCAAAGCGCCCCAGAGATCCGTTGGTCGCCCCGGGCCAAGCCGGGTGTGTGCCTCGGCGGCTCACTGCAGGTAATCGGCCAGGGTCTGCCGCATCAACTGGGCCCCCACCGCCAGGGCGCTCTGGTAGCTCAGCTGCAACTGCTGCAGGCGCACCACGGCCTGGGTGACGTCCGTGTCCAGCGTGCCCGCCTGAAGCTTCTGCAGGGCCACCCCCGTGGCCGTGAGCTGGCTCTGGCCGGATGTGACCTGCTGCAGGATGCCGCCCACCTGCCCCTCGGCACCGATCAGGCCGTTCAGCGCGCTGTCCAGCGTTGTGAGGTCCTTGCCGGCCACCGCGCCAGGGTTACCCTTCCCCAGGTCGCCGAGGATCTGCCGCACAGCCGCAAACACGGGTCCAAAGACGGTGCCGCCGTTCACATTGACGGCGACCTGCACGCCGGGGACCAGCTCGCGGGTGACCGACCCGCTCCCGCCGGCGTACGTGTATCCGCTGGTCCCGAGCACAAAGGGCTGCGTCTCGGTCTGGTCGCCGCTGAAGATGTAGCTGTCGCCCACGCGGGCCGCCGCCGCCTGGGCCAGGGCGTCCTGGCTCGCGCTCACCTGCTCGGCCACCGATTGCAACTGCTGGGGTGTCAGTGTTCCCTGGTTGGCCTCCAGCGCCAGGGTGCGAATGCGCTGCACCTGGGTCACGGCCTGCTGCAGGGCGCTTTGGCCCGTCTCGAGCCAGGCCTGCGCGTCCTTGGCGTTGGCCTGATCCTGGGTGTTCTGGTCCAGCGCCGCCTGCCACTGGAGCACGTTCTCCGTGCCCACCGGGTCGTCCGAGGGTACCTGAATGCGGTGACCGGTGGCCAGCTGCTGCTGCTCGTTCATCATCTGGCCCTGAACCGTCTGGAGATCCCAGCGCAGCAGGTCACCCTGCATCGCATCCGTGACGCGCATCGGGCATCCCCCCAACTCGTCACTGCACCATCGAGAGCAGGGCGGAGAGCATCGTCTCCACCGAAGCGGACACCTTGGCGGCGGCGGCGTAGGCATTCTGGGCCTGGACCATGCGCGTCATCTCCGCGTCCAGGGAGACGCCGGAGATCTGGGAGATCTGCTGCTGGATGCCCTGTTGCAGGTTCTGCAGGTTGGTGAGCGAGGACTGCGCGGCCTGGGTCTCGCTCCCCAGCTGACCGACCAGTGCGGCATAGAAATCCGCGCTGGTCGCCCCAGCCACCACGGCGCTGCCGTTCAGATCCCCGATGGCCAGGGCATTCGCGCCATCTCCCGGCCCCTGGAAGGGGCCACCGGCAGCCGCCAGCTTGTTCGGGGCGACCACCAGAGTCGGATTCACCTCAAGGGTGGAGGCATCCAGCGTGCCGCCGCCCTTGGCGACAAAGAACGGCAGGCCCGTGACCTTCCCGGACAGATCGTAGCCCGCGGCGTGCTGGGTGTTCACGGCGGAGGCCACGCCCTGCGCCAGCTGGTTCAGTTGCCCCAGGTAGGAGGGCAGCACCGTGTCGCGGAGATCAAGGGTGGCGCCGAGTTGCCCGCCGTCCAGGGATACCGGCATGCCCCCGCTCCAGCTGAGCGCGAGCATGCCCTGGGCGCCGGAGGGCTTGGTCAGGAGCTTGGTCGTCTGCGTGCCCGCCACCAGTTGCACGGTCCCGATCGTGAGGTTGAACTCCCCATCCTGGTTCTGGCTGACCCGCAACGGCACCAGCTGGGAGAGCTTTCCGACCAGGGCGTCGCGCGCATCCTCGAGGTCGCTGGCCGTCTGCCCGGTGCCCGCGGCCACCGCGATCTGGCCGTTGAGGGAGGCGACCTGGCCGGCCAGGCTGTTGATCTGCCGCACATCGCTGGAAACCTGGGTATTCAGGCCCGCCTGCAGTTGCGTGGTCTGGCCCACCAGGCCGGAGAGCCCTGTGGCCACGGCATCCCCCGCGGAGAGCACCTGCTGGCGCGCCGCCATGCTCTGCGGATCGTTGGCCAGGTTCTGCCAGCTGTTCCAGAAGGCGTCGAGCATCGTGCTCAGGCCCGTGGAGGAGGGCTCGTTGAGCAGGGCCTGGACCTGCCCCAGGGTCTGCGTCTGCTGCTGGGCCGCCCCGATCTGGGCCTGGCTTGACCAGAGTTCCTGCGTCAGGAAGCTGCTGGTCAGGCGCTGCACGGTGGCGACCCGCACGCCGCCGCCCACGGCCGGCGTCGTACCAAGACCAATGCCGACGGGTGCGGGTACCGACTCGAGCACGACCTGTTGCCGGGCGTACCCGGGTGTGTTGGCATTGGCCACGTTGTGGGCCGTCACGCCGAGAACCGTCTGCTGGGCCTCCAGGGCGCTGAGCGCCGTCTGCAGGCTCGAGAAGAGCGAGCCTCCCACCGGTCTCCCTCCAGTGCCGTGGGCACTGCCGCGGGACACCGCCTCCGTGCGGTCGTCGGTCAGACGCGTGCATCCAGCACGCGCATTGGGACGCCGTTCCTCGGGCCCCGTGCGGTGTATCCCCCGTCGGGCTCCTGGGGATGGACGAGCCAACGCAGGGCCAGGCTCGTGAACGCAAGCGCCTTCGCAGGAGCAGGGCGTTGGCGGCGTTGGCGCTCCGCGTCTCGGCGGTGCGTGCCAGCAGGGCCTGCCGGGCATGGTCCACAGCGCCCACCTCGTCCAGCAACCCGAGATGGCCGAGACCCGTCAGCAGGGCGTCCAGGGACGCCTCGCCGGGCAGGCCGATGCGCCTCGCGAGCTCGGCCAGGGCTGCGCGCACAAACGCCTGCTCTTCGGAAACCTGAGCGAGCGCGTCGCGCTGCAAGGCTACGGCCTGGGCCACCGCATCGGGATCCCTGCTCGCCACCGCGGGTCCGAGCCGCGTGGCCACGGTGAGCACCCGTGCCTCCGCCAGCGCGGCGGCCGTCAGGGCCTGGGCCAACTGCCTGGCCGCTCCCGCCACCCCCTCCCTGGGGTCGGCGGCGGGCATCCGTGGCACCATGGTTTACCCTCCCGTGCCGGAGGGCTCGCCGGCCGTGCCCTTCAACATCCGGTGCGCCAGCGCGGCGGGAGAAACCTCCTGGCCCGCATCCATGCGGGCCAGGACCGATGCCACGCGCTCGGGCCGCACATCCGGCAAGGACCGCAGCGCGCCCACCAAACGCCCCACCATGGCTGAGCCCGACAGTGCCACCGCGTCGGCGCCGGCTTCGGGACCGGACGCGACGGCCCGCTTCCCTGCCGGAGACACTCCCTGCAGGCGGCCGGTTGGCAGCCCGCCAATCTCGTTCCCTGAGATCATCACCGCCGCGTCCCCCCCTTCCATCCACGCAGTATTATCGGGCCCCGGCCCGAATCGTTTAGGGTGTTCCGCGCAGTCTGCCCCTGCTGCCGTCCGCCCTCGGCGGCGGCTCCGCCCTGCGCTGTTCCGCCGCTGGGGCGGCCGGGCGTCACTCCACCCCGCTCCAGCGCCTGCCGGGCGCACTCCGCACAGACGTGGCCGGACGTACCCTGTGCGAGGGGCCGCTGGCAAAAGGCACAGCGCCGGGTCTGCTCACCGGCGCCCCCCAGTTCAAGGCGTCCGCTGCCCACCAGGCGGCGCAGCAGGGAGAGTCTGAGGCCCAACGTTTGGGAGATCGCGCCCATGCTCGGGGCACCCCCGGCCTCCAGATAGGCCTGGATGCGGTCGACGGCGCGATCCTCCTCCTCGCGGCACCATGGGCAGGGCGTCCCCGCGGGCGTTGTCAGGAGGCGCCCGCATCCCGGACAGTTCCGCAAGGTCACCGGCATGCTCCCTCGCCCTCTCGTCTTCCGCACAGCTCGCCGATGGTCGGTGGGGGACCGGACTCCGGCATCGCGCGGCAGAGCAACACCCACCCCTCGGGCATGGCCGCCAGCGCCGCCTCCAGCGGGTCCCCCTTGCCCACGGTATCGTCGGGCCAGCGCAGAATCTTGAGGGCGGGGTGGCGGCGTGCCAGGTGTTCCAGCACCCGCGCCGTGCCGTCGCGGGATCCGGCGTCCAGCACCACCACCCGCGCCACACCGGAGCCCAGAGCCTGCGCCCAGGCCAGGGCGTCCCCCGCCAGGCCTTCCACGGCGGCCTCCTGATCCCGCACCACGAGGCAGACGCCGACACGACCAGGCAGGCGACGCACCCGCCCACCGACGAGGAATGCGGCCACCAGCGCCAGACCAACAAGCGCCCACATGTCGCATCCGCTCCCCCAGCCCCAGACCGGGGCACGGCAGCGTATGCCCCCCGGACGTGGATGCCCGCGCGCC
>JAKAUG010000168.1 GCA_021827805.1 Bacillota bacterium
GGCCCGTGTCAGGGCTGCCTTGAAGCCGACCTCATGCGTGCCCCCCTCTCGCGTGTTGATTGTGTTCGCGAAGGAGGACACATTGTCGCTGTATCCGGCGGTGTACTGCATGGCGACCTCGACATCCACCCCGTCCCTCTGCTCGTGCAGAAAGACGCACGGATGCAGCACCTGATCGCCGCGGTTCAGGTAGGAGACGAAGGACATGATCCCCTCGTGGTAGCGGAAACGAACGTGTCGCCCATCGCGGCGGTCGGTCAGGCGCAACTCAAGCGCGCTGTTCAGGAAGGCGATCTCCCGGAAGCGGTTGGCCAACGTCTCAAACCGGAACTCGGGTTCCGGAAAGATCTCCTCGTCCGGCACAAAGCGCACCAGGGTCCCGTGGTCGCGGGTCGTGCCCAGATCCTGCAGACCAGTGACGGGCAAACCGCGCTCGTACTTCTGTCGATGGATGCGCCCGTCCCGCTGAACGGTCACCTCAAGCCAGCGGGAGAGGGCGTTGACCACCGAGACACCCACGCCATGCAGGCCCCCGGAAACGCGATAGCCCTCGCCGCCGAACTTCCCGCCGGCGTGCAGGATCGTCATGACCACCTCAAGGGTCGGCTTGCCCACCTTCGGATGGGGCCCGACGGGGATGCCCGCCCCGTTGTCCGAGACGGCAACGCTTCCGTCCTCGCCGAGTTCCACGTCGATGCGGTCGCAGCGTCCCGCCAGGGCCTCGTCAACCGCGTTGTCCACAACCTCGATGACGAGGTGGTGCAGCCCGCGCGAACCAGTGTCACCGATATACATCCCAGGGCGTTTGCGGACGGGCTCGAGACCTTCCAGGACCTGGATCTGAGATTCGTCGTAGGCCACACGGCACCTGCCTTCTGCCCGTATCCAATCCCGTCATGCGCGGGAGACGGCCATGCGCCTGCGAAGGGTCGCCGAAGAAAACGGCGAGAGGAAGACCCGCTCCCTGCAGATCACGGCGGACTTGGCCGGCTGGCCTGCGCTCACGTCGATCGATTGGCCCCGCCTGCGGCTGAAGCCGAGAAATTCCCGCGTCGCCGCGGCGGCCATCGCCTGGTGGTCGACGATGGCGACGACCTCCGTCAGACGGACCACGACGTTCGGGCTCACCGCCAGGAACGCAGCGGAGGCGCGCGAGGCGGCAGCGTCAACCGTCGGCACGGGTGTCCACACCTCCATCGCTCGCCTGGTGGCCGATCCGGCGCATGCGAGCCTTGGCCGCCAGATAGACACGCATCACAGCCTCAGACACTTCGGCGGAGCCGGCGTCGCGGGCCAGGGCCGCTGCCAGTTCGCGCTCCCGGGCCGTCGCCTGCCGGGCGGTGTCCGTCTGGGGTCTCGGCTCCTCCCAAGCGGTGGGGTCCGCCACCCCGCGGGGGAAGCCGACCCGAAACCGGATGTCGCGCAGGCTCGAGGCCCCCGCAGCGTGCAGCCTCTGCAGCAGTTCGGTCTGAAAGAAGCCGAGCTGCGTGGCCCAGATGCCGCTGCGCACCGCCACCAGCAGGGTGCCACCCTGCACGGAGAGCGCGAGCGCGTGGCGCGCGAGGGATGGTCCGGCCACCTGGGGCCAGAGCCGCAGGGCCAGGAACTGCTCAGCCCGGGCTTCCCAGCCGCGCTGACGCAGTACGCCGCCCAGCACGGCGTCGACCCGGTGCAGGCCGTGGTCTGACGCACGGTTCAGGCGTGAGGTTCTTCCGGCACCACGGATCCCTGCAGCACGCGGAAGAATGACGCGCCGACCATCCCTTGCAGCTGGCGCGGGTCTGCCGTCGTCAGAAATACCTGCCCCCCCCCCTGCAGACGCTCCTGTAGACCCCGGCGCCTGGGCTCGTCCAATTCGGAGAAGACGTCGTCCACCAACAGCAGGGGCCGCCGGCCCGTGCGCAAGGCGAGATATTCTCGCTCCGCGAACTTCAGGGCCAGAATCGCCGTCCGCTGCTGGCCCTGCGATCCGTAGACCCTGGCCGGCGCGCCTTCGAGCAGGACCTCCAAGTCGTCGCGGTGAGGGCCACGCCCCGTCATCCCCGTGGCCAAGTCCGCCTGCAGATGTTCCCGAAACGCCTCCCGCAGGTGGTCGGCCCATGCCGTCTCGTCGCCCGTCCATCCATCCCCAGCACCAAGTGCTGGGCGGTACCTGATCTGCAACTCCTCCGCACCCGCCGCCAAGCGGTGGTAGGCCGCAGCCGCCAAGGGTTCGAGTTCGGCGACCGCCGAAGCTCGGTACCGCAGGACTTCCGCCCCGTATTGTACCAACTGGGGCTCCCAAATTGCCAACAGGCTCGCCCCCGCGCGCCTGGTCCTCACGTCGCGCAACGTTTGGTTGCGTTGAGCCAGGGCGTGGCGGTAGCGGAATATGGAGTCGGCGTACAAGGGCGAGCACTGGGCGAGCAGCCTATCCAGCAGTTGGCGACGGCCGGCCGGTCCCCCTTTCAGGAGCCAGAGGTCATCCGGAGCGAAATACACGGCGAGTAGGTGTCCGTAAACGTCCACCATGCGGGGCAGGACCTGTCCATCCAGCCGCGCGCGCTTGCCGCGGTGCTCGCCATAGGTGACCTCCAGGGTCGTGGTGGCCTGCCCTGCCGCTGGGTCGACGCCGAAACGGACGCGGATCGCGAAGGTACTCTGTCCGCTGCGGACGAGATCCGCGTCCCTGGATGTGCGGGGTGAGCGACCCAGCGCCAACAGAGCCAAGGCCTCCAGCAGATTGGTCTTTCCCGCCCCGTTCGGGCCATGGAGGACGTTCAGGCCCGGGGCGAAAGCACACTCCAACCGCGTGTAGCTGCGGAAATCCCGCAACGACAGCGTCTGAACAGCCAGCGCCCCGGACGGGTTCAACCCTGGGTCCCGTCCGCACAGCGGACCACAAGCTCGTGATCACCGCGGACCCGCACCCGGTCACCAGCGCGGAGCAGGTGTCGGCGGCGTGTTTCGGGCTGACCATTGATCAGCACAAGGCCTGCCTGGATGAGTCGCTTCGCCTCTCCCCCGCTTGAGGCCAGTTGGGAAAGTTTCAAGAAGGCCCCCAACTCGATGCTCGGACCGCGAATCTCGACGCTCGTCGGCACTTGCTGACCCATCTGCACACCCCAGCGGGACGTGTCGGCCTCAATCCGCATCGCGCATATCCAGCGGCATCTGCAGGAACTGGAGGCACGCGTTCCTCGGATCGGTGAAGCGCGCCAAGGTCTTGGCGCCGCTCAATTCGATCCGAACATAGACACCGTCGAGGTGCCGCAGTCCATCCTGCAGTTGTCGCGCGTTGAAACCGACCCGCACCGCGGGGCCGGTCACCTCCGCGGGCACCTCTTCCTCGGCCTGCCCGACCTCAGGGCTCGCGGCGGTAAGCCTCAGCGCACCCTCGCGCATCTCCAGAACGATGGTGTGCGGAGGCTCGTTGTCTGTGATCAGCGCCACGCGTGCGCAGGCTCCAAGGAGCGCCTCCCGTTCCGCATCCAGAACCGTGCTGAACGACTTGGGGACCAGGTCCAAGACAGAGAAAAATCGTCCCTCCAAGAGACGCGTGACCAGATAGCGATCACCGACGCGGAACAAGATCTGGTTGTTGCGCACGGCAACCTCGCACATCTGCTGCGGATCGTCGAGCAGGCGGTTGACGGCGGCCAACGCCGTGGCGGGGACGACGACGCCGTCACCGTCTGGTCTGGGGGCCCCTGCAGAGCTCGCGAACGAAGCGGCCTGAAAACCATCGGTGGACAGAGCGAATACATTTCCGGCCGCGAACCGCAGCTCCACGCCGGACAGCAGGGGTCGTGCGGTCTCACCTTCGGCCGCGGCAAAGATCGATCCCTGGATCGCGTTCCGGAGCGTGGCACTGGGGAGCATGACATCCGCGTCCGTCCCAAAACTTGTCACGGGAGGGAACTCCGCGGGATCGAAACCGTGGACCGTGAAACGCGACTTCTCCCAGCTGATCTCGGTTGTTGTTCCGTTACCGCTCGCGCTCCAGCCGAGACGCCCACCGGGAACGCGCCGCAGCAACTCGCTGATGTACTTGATCGGCAGAGCCACGCGTCCAGGCTCGTCGACCTGGGCGGGGATGGAGCACACCGCCGAGGTCTCCAGGTCTGAGGCGGTCATGGACAGGCGGTTCTCGTCTGCGGCCAGGAGCAGGGACGAGAGGACGGGACGGACGGTCCTGGACGGAACAACGCGGGCGGCGAAGGTCACGGCCGAGGACAGGACATCATGCTCCACAGCAAAGCGCATGCGCGCATTCCTCCCGATTCGCTTCCGGATCCGGATGCTACGGTACAGAGATTCATGGGTCGTCGTCGTAGTAATAGGGCCTGTGGATCATGGGGACATCCCCATCGCGTTCAAGCGGCGCAAGGGATTCCACGGTGGAGCACCCTGTGGACGGCTCCCTGTCGCTATCCCCACAATCCCCAACTCGTCGGGGCGAGCGCCCCAGTGCACAAACGAGGCACAGCTTATTCCCCCCCGAACCCACAGGGTTGTGCACAGCCCTCACCCACTGATCGTCTTGCGCAGGGCGTTGATGGCCCCCCGCAACTCCTGGTCCTGGGACAGTTGGCGTGCGATCTTGTCATGGGCGTGAATGACCGTCGTGTGATCCCTCCCGCCGAACTCATCGCCAATGCGCGGCAGTGAGGCATCCGTCAGCTCGCGCGCCAGATACATGGCCACCTGCCGCGGAAAGGCGACCTGGCGGGTGCGCTTGCGCACCTTCATCTCGCGCACGTCCAGCCCGTAGTGGGCAGACACCGCCTCCTGGATGAGACGGATACTGATCTGCCTTGGTCGGGCGTCTGGCAGGATGGCGCTCAACGCCTCCTCCGCCAATTCGGCGTCCATCGGTCGGTTGTGCATGGACGCGAACGCCATGACCCGCACGAGGGCGCCTTCGAGTTCGCGGATGTTCGTCGTGATCCGTTCGGCGATGAAGCGGATGGCCTCATTGGGGATCGGCAGACGCTCCAATTCCGCCTTCTTCCGCAGAATGGCCGTGCGCGTCTCCAAGTCGGGGGGCTGGATGTCGGTGATCAGTCCCCACTCGAACCGCGAGCGGAGACGGTCCTCCAGGGTCGCAATCTGTTTCGGTGGATGATCACTGGACAGCACGATTTGGCGGTCGGCCTCGTACAGGCGGTTGAACGTGTGGAAGAACTCCTCCTGCGTGCTTTCCTTGCCAGCAAGAAACTGCACGTCGTCGACGAGCAGGACGTCCACGTTGCGGTAACGGCC
>JAKAUG010000336.1 GCA_021827805.1 Bacillota bacterium
TCAGGGGTCCCTTGATGTCACCGGCCTGGTAGGCGCCGCCGGTGGACTGCAGATTCTTGACGTCCGTGATGCCCCAGGAGGTGGGCTGCCCGCCACTCGTACCGCTGGATGTCGTGAGAATCGGTGTGACGGTGTACGCGGAGGGCTTGCCGATGGTCAGCCCCTGGGCGCCAGGCAGGACCGAGGGGAGGTTCGCCTGCTGCAGGGGGTCGGTGATGGAACTGGCGACATAGTTGGGGATCAGCGTGAACGGATCCGTCTGGAAGTGGTTGGTGCCAGAGGCATCCGCGACCAGGTCATTCTGGGGTGTCACACCCCAGCTCAGCAAGAGGTTGTCCAGGTTGGTCAGCGGCTTCACCAGGGGATCCAGCAGGAACAGGATGTGACCGCCGGCGGCGGCATAGTTCTGCAGGACCTTGATCTCCACGGGCGAGAGATCGTTTTGCGGAGAGGCGATGATCAGCGCGGAGACGTTGGCCGGCACTCCGCTGCCGGTCAGCAGGCTGATGGAGCCCACGTTATAACCCTGATCCTTGAGGGCCTGCACAGCGTCGGGCAGACGGCCCTGCGAGATGTCGGGCTCGCCGTTGCCGGTGACGAAGTCCACCGTCAACTGCACCGGCGTGCCCGCGCGCAGGATCGCGTTGGTGATGGCGGCCTCGCCGTTGAAGACCGGATTACCGGCACTGTCATAGCTCTGCAGGTCGGACGGCTGTACCGTCTGGGTGTTCTGTCCCGCCAGGACCACGATCTCGCCAGCGGTGGTGATCTTGAAGTGGTCCGCCAGGGCGGGGTTGGCGTCAGGGTCCACCATCTGGTAGCTCACATGCCCGTTGCCGTACCGCTTGTACTGCTCAAGCAGCGTCTGCACCTGGCGGCCCGTGCTGGTCCCCGGGATCTCGAAGGCGTAGATCGTGACGTTCTGCTTCAGCTTGGCCAGGATGTTCTTGCTTGCCTGGCTCAGGGTCAGGCTGTGTGTGGACGTGAGGTCCCACGTGGTGGTCAACTTCGAACCGATGACGTTTACCACGACGAGCAGCGCCAGCACCACGACCACATACGACAAGGTGGCCGCTCCCCAGCGCAGTCCCGACCGGCCCTTCGGCCGTCCGCCCCCGGACCCTGCGGATGCCGACTGCTCGTTCGCGGGTGGATCCTGCTGCCCGCTCTGCAAGGCGAATCTGCCCTCCCCGCCCTGGCCAGGGTCTAAGCCCACCGGCGCAGGTCCACCGCGCGGATGCTCAGGAACAGAAAGCCCGCGATCAGGGACAGGTAGTAGATGAGGTCGTTCAGCGCGACCGTGCCGACCGTGAAGGATGTCAGGTGGTCAGACAGCGTCATGTAGGAGAGCGCCGAGGCGACCCAGCCGCTCGTCTGGACGATGTTGGCCAGATACAGCAGCAGCAGGATCGCGAAGGAGACCATTGCCGCCACCAGCTGGCTGTCGGTCAGCGCGCTGGCGAACAGTCCCACCGCCAAGCCGACGGCGCCGAACAGCCACATGCCCAGCCAGGCGGCACCGACGCTGCCCCAATCCAGGATCGCCAGACGGCTGGTGACCAGGGGAAAGACCCCGGCCGCCAGGGTGAAGACCGTCCAGACCATCATCGCGCCCGCATACTTGCCCAGCACCCACTGCACCGGACTGATGGGTGTGGTGAGGACCAGCTCCTCGCTGCCGGTGCGGCGCTCCTCGGCCAGAAGGCGCATCGTCAGGAAGGGAGCCAGAAACAGCACCAGCACCACCAGCTGATCCACCAGCTGGCTCATGTCGGAGGTGCCCCCGTACGGGCTGACCAAGAGACCCACCTGGAAGAACCCGGCGACCAGCATCCACAGTCCCAACAGGACGTAGGCCAGTGGGGTCTGGAAGGAGACCTGCCACTCACGCCGCCCGACGACCCACCACTTGCCCAGGCTTGTCCTCACGGACGACCCTCCTTCTGCGCAGGCTCGCCCTGGGACTCGTGGTGTTCGCTGGCCGTGAGCTCCAGGAACACGTCCTCCAGGGAGGTCTCC
Organism: Bacillota bacterium; assembly: GCA_021827805.1. Taxonomy (GTDB): domain Bacteria; phylum Bacillota; class Sulfobacillia; order RBS10-35; family JAJYVN01; genus JAJZWQ01. The sequence continues at coordinate 2,020 of JAKAUG010000336.1, forward strand.
TGCAGGTGCAGTTCGCGCAGGCGCCAGCCCCCGGGGGTCAGGGCGTCCACCAGGCGGTCGGCGTAGTCGTCTCTGCCGATTCCCTCGGGCGGCGCGGCCTCCACGCGCACCGTGCAGACCCCGTCCGCCTCGCCCTCGGGCCGCACCGAGCGCACCCCGGCCACCGCGCGCAGGGCCGCGGCCACCTCGGCGCTCGGTCCGCGCACCCTCAGGACCCAGACGGAGGCGCCGCCATGCTGTCGTATGCTCAGCTCGGCGGGCCGTCCCCGGTCGATCACCGCGCCCTTGTGGATGATCACGATCTGGTTGCAGAGCAGGCGCACCTCGGAAAGCACGTGCGAGCTGAACAGGACCGCGTGCTCAGAACCGAAGGAGCGGACCAGTTCGCGCATCTCCACGATCTGTGCTGGATCCAGGCCCACCGTGGGCTCGTCGCAGACCAGGACCGGGGGTTCATGCAGCACGGCCTGAGCGAGGCCGACGCGCTGGCGGAAGCCGCGCGAGAGGCGGCCCACGAGCCGTCCCAGGACGTCCCCGAGCTGCAGGCGCGCCGCGACCTCGTCGATGCGGCTCACACGGCGCCGCTTGGGCACCTCGTGCAGCTCAGCCATGAAGAGCAGGTAATCGTAGACGGTCATATCCGGATACAGCGGCGGATTGTCCGGCAGGTACCCGATGCGCCGGCGCACCTCCTGGGGTTCCTCCCAGAGGTCGTGTCCCTCGACGCGCACGTGCCCTGCACTGGCCGGCAGAAAGCCGGTGATGACGCGCAGCGTGGTGGTCTTACCCGCGCCGTTGGGACCCAGGAGCCCCACGATCTCCCCGCGGTGCACGCTGAAGGTGATGTCCTGCACACCGCGGCTCGGCCCGTATCGCTTGGTGATGCCGTCGACCTCAAGCGCGACCTCCAAGAACGTCCCCCCCCAAGGTGACGGCCCATCCAGACTGTCCCAGGTGATGCTAGACGGGAACGCACGCCAAGTCAAAGGTTCTGGGCGAGAACTCGGTGGCTCTCCCACCACATGCCCAGATGGGCACCTTCCCCCGGACAGCCAACTTTATGCCCGCCGACGGCCATACCAGGCCACGAGCCCGGCGGCCCTTCCCGGCCGACCCCCGACCGGATGTTGCCGCCAATGGGCATCCGATGCTGAGCCAACCGGTTTTCAACCTAACGGCGGCGTGTCAAGATCGTATCAAGACAGGCTGGCGCCAGGGCCAGCCGCGGCCCCCGCTCCGGCTCCGCCGGGGCCCGGTTTTCGGATAGGCTGTACGGCGTGGGAGTGGTGCCTTCTTGGCCCTGGATGACCTGCGTGACCTGCTGAGCGCCCTGCGGGAGGCCGGCGAACTGGCGCGCGTCGCCGCGCCGGTCGATCCGCGCCTGGAGGTCGCGGAGATCGTGGACCGCACCAGCAAGGCCGGCGGACCGGCCCTGCTGTTCGAGCACGTGCGGGGCTCGGATCTGCCGCTGGCCGTGAACCTCTTCGGCAGCCAGCGGCGTGTCGCCCTGGCCCTCGGGGTCGCGCATGTGGACGTCCTGGCGGAACGCCTGGCAAATCTGGTGGGCATGGTGCGGCGGCGGCCCCGCGGCCTGGGCGCGTTGCTGGCCTCCCTGCCGGACCTGCGCCCCCTGTTGACCATGGCGCCGCGTGTGGTGACCGGGCGCGCCCCCGTGCATGAGGTCGTGCTCCGGGAAGAGGAGGTGGACCTCACCCGGCTGCCGCTGTTGCAGAACTGGCCCGGGGACGCGGGACGCTTCCTCACGCTGCCCATGGTCATCACGCGCGACCCGGAGACCGGCCAGCGCAACGTGGGCATCTACCGACTGCAGGTCCTCGGCCCGCGCGCGCTGGCGCTCCACTGGGAACGGCATAAGGGCGGGGCCGCCCACTGGGGGCGCGCCCGGGTGGGCGGGCGCGCCCTGGAGGTGGCCGTCGCGCTGGGCGGCGAGCCAGCGGCGATGTACGCGGCGGGGGCGCCGTTACCCGACGGCCTGGATGAGTTCGCCTTCGCCGGCTTTCTGCGCTCGGCCCCCATGCAGCTGTGTGCCGCCAGCACGGTGGATTTGGAGGTCCCGGCCCGGGCCGAGCTGGTGCTGGAGGGCACGGTCGATCCCGACGACCTGGCCCGGGAGGGGCCGTTTGGCGACCATACCGGCTTCTACGATGCCGGCGGTCCGTACCCGGTGCTGCGGGTGCGCGCCCTGACCATGCGCAGGGACGCCATCTGCCTGGCGTCGGTCGTGGGTCGGCCCCCGATGGAGGACTACTGGCTTCTCGGGGACACCAGCGAGCGGCTGTTCCTGCCGCTGATCCGGGCCGTGCTCCCCGATGTGGTGGACATCCACGTGCCGCCGGAGGGCGCGGCCAACAACCTGGTGCTGATCAGCATGCGCAAGCGCTATCCGGGACAGGCCCTGCAGGTGGCGTATGGGCTCCTCGGCCTGGGCCTGCTTGGCCTCTCCAAGGTGCTGGTCGTGGTGGACCACTGGGTGCGGGTGCGGCCGGCGGCGGAGGCCTGGTGGGCGGCCCTGGCCAACTGCGATCCGGCGCGGGACGTCCATCTGCTGCGTGGGCCCGGATCGGTCCTGGACCATTCCCTGGCGGCGTTCTCCTTCGGTGGCAAGATGATCCTCGACGGTACGCGCAAGTGGCCGGAGGAGCTGCGCCCCGGCAGGGACAGGCCCTGGCCGGACCCGGTGACAATGGACCCCGCGATCGTGGAACTGGTGACGCGGCGCTGGTCAGAGTATGGCCTGGGGGAGGATCCCGGCCCGACCGGGGCCCGCCCCGCCGACGGCGCGCCGTCCTGGAGCGGTGCGCCCGACCCGGACCCCGACCCGGAAGGAGACCGCTGATGGCCGCCGAGGGTGCATGGAGGCTGCAGGACGCCGCCGTGGGGGCCGTGCGGCGCATGGCGGTGCTGGCGGACATGGTGCGTTTGGAGGAGGTCCTTTTCTCCCTGCCGCTCGCCTACACCGGCGCGATCCTGGGGGCGCGCAGCTGGCCGCCCCTGCGCACCGTGCCCTGGATCGCGCTGGCCGTGGCGGGCGGTAAGGTGGGCGGAATGGCCCTGAACCGCGTCTTTGACCGGGACATCGACGCCCGGCACCCGGAGACCGCCGCGCGCCACATCCCGGCCGGCGTGGTGGCCCCCAGCACCGCGCTGGCGCTGGGGGCGACGGCCCTGGGGGGGCTGGCCATCTCGGCCCTGGCCCTCA
>JAKAUG010000177.1 GCA_021827805.1 Bacillota bacterium
ATCGGGGGTGGCACCGGATGAGCAAGTGGCTGACGGCGGCCGTCTACGGCTTCTTCGCCGTGGTCGCCTTCGCGATCGTGTTCGTGAGCGCCGGGAAGAGCGGCGGCCAGTCCGGGGGTGCCCAGACCGCCGAGATCCTGAAGGCCGGCGGCAAGGACCTGTCCAGCCTCGCCACGGCCCTGGAGGGAGGTGGGTGATGCGTCACCTGCGCGCACGCAGCTCACCCACGGGAGAGGCGTGGGGCGTCCACACCGCCTTCACCCTCTGTGTCGTGCTGTCGCTCTTCCTCGGAGCCCTCATCGCATTCGTGGCGGGGGAGCTCCAAGATGCTGGGTAACAAGGCTGCCGACCAGTCTCCGACCGAGGTCCTGGACCCCTCCCGCCTGTACGGAGCGGGCGGCCTGCAGTCGCCGGCCGTGCGCGGACAGGGCTGGCAGGCGCTGCCCCAGGACCCTGAGACCGACCTGCGGCGCGCGACGAACGTGACCAATATCCCGCCGGTGATGATCGCGCGCCAGGCGGCGCCGCTGAACCCGCAGACGGGCCTCGGGTCGAAGATGCGGTCCCGGTACACGTTCCTGCCCGTCGGGGGCGCCGCACGCGCCCCGCAATCCAGCGCGTAGGAGGTGCCGCATGCTGCGGGCGCTCACCGGGTGGACGGCCCTGATCCTGATCCTGATCCTCGCCACGCTCGGCACGGTGCTGGGCAACGGCTGGTTCCGCCGCCTCGGCTGGTCGGGCGCCGCCCTCGTAGCGCTCGTGGCCGCGTGGCACGAATGGCGGTCCTGACGGCGCGACGGGGGGTGCGGCCGTGAGCGCGCAGCCGGATGCTGGGCATCCCGCCGAGGGAAAGCACTCCCGATTCGGGGGCTGGCTGGAGAAGCACCAGACCTGGGTCTACATCGGCCTGGGCCTGGTCGGGGTGGTCATCGCGTGGCTGTCGCTCCGGGCACAGAGCTCAGGCGGATCGGCCGCGGCGCTGCCGGCGCCCTCCGTGCTCCCGAGCTCCGGCGGCGGCAGCGCGGGACCGTCCGTGTCCACTGCTGCGCCGTCGTCCGGGGGCATGGCCTGGGCCAGGAAGCACCTGCAGGCGCTGCAGACCGCCCAGGCGGCCCAGGCCGGGCAGAGCAGCACGCTGGCCACGGAGATCGCGGCGCTGCAGACCAGCGTGGCCGAGATGGAGGCGGCGGCCAAGGCGGCCGTCACGTCCACCACGTCCACCACGACCCCGCCCGCCGTCCAGCGCGAGACGGCGCCGCCGGTGGCACCGGTGCAGTCGACATCGGCCGCAGCCCCGTCCACCCCCGCCGAGGCCGCCACGGTCGCTCCGTCGACCCCGGCGCGGACGTGGGCGCCGGTGAGCTTCCCGACCCGCTCGCAGCCTGGCACGCCACTGTACGCGGCGCAGCAGGCGGTGACGCGCACGGTGGCGGCGGCGCGCCAGGCCGTGACCCAGGGCAGCGCCACGCCCTCGCAGCGGGTGGAGGCTGCGCAGGGCACCGCCACGCTGACCCCATGGCAGCAGGCATGGCTCAACTCCGGGGGCAACACCACGGTCCCCGCGGCGCCTGGCGCTAGTGGAGTGCCGACGACGTATCGCAACGGGGTGCCGGTCAAGGGGTGAAGGGGTGCGCTTCTCCGATGCACTCGTGGAGCTCCGCGATGGGGAACGGATCTGCCGCTCCGGATGGAACGGCAAGGGCATGTGGCTCTGTCTCGTCGAGCACTGGGAGTGCGTGCTCGGAGAGCCTGAGGACGGGCCCGAGGTGCCGGTGCTGCCCTGGCGTGCGCTGCCCTGGATCGGCATGAAGACCGCCGACGATGGGTTTGTGCCGTGGCTCGCGTCCCAGACGGACATTCTGGCCGAGGACTGGGAGGTTGTCGCATGCAGCTGATGGTCGACAGCGCCTGTGCCATCACCGCCGAGCTGATCGCCGCCGTCACCGGGCAGTGCGGGCAGATCGGCGCCTGGGGCCGGTACCTGTCCGATGGCCACGGGGCGGCGGTGCCGCTATCGGCGGCCGAGGTGGCCCTGGCCGCGGAGCAGGTCCTGCCGCTGCTGGTCTACGCGAACAACGCCACGGGCACCAGCGTCGCCGGGCGCGGCGTGACCGACGCCTGGGAGGCCATCGACCAGGCGAAGCAGCTCGGGGTGCCCGCCGGCACGATGCTCTGCTGGGACCTCGAATACGGCTGGCCGGTGGCGCAGGCCTGGATCCAGGACGTGATCTACGCGGCGGGGGAAACCGGATACGTCGCGGGCCTCTACGGGGCGCTCGCCCAGCCGTACTTCCGCCTCCCCTACGCCGACGCGCTCCGCTCCGGCTACTCGGCCCAGCTGGTCAGCGCCTCCTGGAGCGCCAGCGGCGCGGAGTTCGCGTCCGGCCAGCTGCCGGCATGGGCCCCACAGATCGCCACGCCGGAGAGCGCGGCGATGGTGGTCGCATGGCAGGCATGCCGCTACGGGACCATCGGCGGCGGCGGCCCTGTCGACCTCGGGGTCTGGCGCGGACCCGACCAGTTGCTGTGGCGGCCGGCGCCCGCGCCGACCACGATTGCGGCGCCCGCGACGGGGGAGACCACCGCGGCGACCGCCTCCCCGACCGCGACGACCGCTGTGGCGACGGGGCACGTGACGCTCGACGCTCCGAGCGCCGTGGCGGATGCATTCTCGGCGCTCCAGACCGCGCTGCGGTCCGCGGGACTGATCCCGTGAGCTCGGCCTACGACGCGCAGTGGAGCGCAGCCGCGCAGCAGGCCGCTGCGCAGCTGCATATCCCCGCGTCGTGGATCCTGGCGCAGTGGGCGGTGGAGTACGGCGGCAGCAACGGGGCGGGCCAGGGGAGCAACAATCCCGCGGACCTGCGGGCGCTCCCGGGGCAGTCGGCCAGCGGCTCCGGCTTCGCCAACTTCTCGTCCCTCCCCGCCTTCGTGGCCGAGTATGTGACGACCATGCGCCGCGACTTCAGCTACTTCGCCAATCCGGTCGCCAGCCCGACGCCGGCACAGGTCTTCGGGTCGCAGCACAACTACACGACCAGCCAGAGCGCCGTCAGCTACACGCAGGCGGTCCTCTCGCAGATCGCGGCGATGGGGGGATCCGGCACGCTGTATGGGCCTGGAGCCGGAGCATCGGCATCCCTGCCCGCACCGGGGACCGGCGTCAGCACGCTCCAGGGCGTCATCGACAACGGACAGGTGGCCACCCAGACCCGCACCGCCAAGCAGGACCTTACGGCCGGCGCCGCGGCCGCGGCGGCCTCGGCCGGCGGCGGCCTCAAGGGGATCATCGCCGGCATCGAGGCGTGGCTGGCCGGGGCCGGGACCATCGCGCTCGGCCTGACCATTGCCGTGGTCGGCTTGGCGCTGCTCGCCTTCTCGGAGCGCGGCACCATCGAGTCCGACCTGGCGGGGGTGCGGCCGCAATGAAGCTGCAGAAGATTGTCGCCTCGCCGGGCGCGGGGTTCTCCGCGCCATGGTCCGGGGCGCGCGGCGTGGAGTCCATGCACCTGCTGAATGCCTCGCCCTACTGGCTGGCGGTGATCGCCGACGAGTCCTACACCATTGACATTCTGGCGCCGTGGACGCGGGCCGAGCTGTGGCTGGAGGGCATCCGCTATGGCCAGGTGACCCTCTCCGACGCCGGGCTCGGCACGGTACCGGGTGCCTCCACCATCACGGGTACCGGCATCTACGCCGGCGGCACGAACGTGAGGCTCGACACCCGGCACTTCGCCCTGGCGGTGGCCGAGCCGGTCAGTGGCGGCGCAGCGGCCCCGGCTGCGGTGTCCGTCGGCCTGGCCGCGGGCCGGCTGGACACGGGGTTCGCGGGCCGAACGAACGTGATCATCGTGAACAACGGGACCGCCGCAATCTACGCCGGCCTCGGCGCGTCGGCGCCAGCGGTGACCACGGCCACGGGGCTGCCCATCGCGTCCGGTGGAGGCACGGCCACATTCCGGGTCGGCGCTGCGGTGCAGGTGTGGGCCATCTCGGGCACCGCAGGCCAGGACGTTCGGGTGGCTGAGTTCTAATGGCACTCCCCTACACGACGGGGCTGACGCTGTGGCTGGACGCCAGCCAGATTACCGGGGTGGCGGACGGCGCCACGCTGGCGACCTGGCCGGACATGTCGGGCAATGGGTACAACGCGACCCAGGCGACGGCGGGAAACGATCCCCTCTACTACAAGACCACGGCATCCAAGCTCGTCAATGGTCTACCGGCCGTGTGGCTGACCAACGGCACGACGGACTATATGGCGACGGGGGCCTTCGCGGCGGCGCTGACGACGGGCACCGTGTTTGCGGTGGGAGCCATCACAGATACTGGCAACAACGGCATCCTGTACGATGGGATCGCCGGAGGCAATCGGTGGACGATGAGCGGAGACGGGTCTGGGGACATCGACATGTTCCAAGGGATCGTGCTGGCCTGGGCGCAAGCAGTGCCGACAGGGGTCCATCAATGGACCGCGCAATTCTTGGGCACCGCGTCGAGCTTTGCGCGCCAGGACGGCGTACTGGTGGCTACGGGAAATGCGGGAGCCGACACACTCACCGGGGTGACACTCGGGCAGTCCCCCACGGGGACCCAGCAGGACACCGGCGCGATATTCTGCGAGTTGCTAATATACTCGCCTCCGCTGACGGGCGCCCAGATTGCCAGCGTCGAGTCCTACTTGCATCAGAAGTGGTTCGTGCCCCCCGCATCCGGTGGCGCGCTGCTCCTGGGCGCACCCGGCGTGATGCCCGCCACCGTCGCGGGCGTGCGGTCGGCCATCCTCGGGCGCGGCTCCTGGGTGCGCCCATAGGAGGATTCGGAGATGCCCCTGGCCGTGGTCTTTGGTCCCTCGCAGGTCGCAGGTCTGCCCGTCACCCCGCTGGCCGCCAACATTCCGGCCAGCGGCATGAGCTGCTATGTCTGCGTGAACGTGACCCCGTACTGGTTCCTCCTCACCGACGCCGACCACAACGCCCAGGTCGCCAGCGTCCCCCCATGGTCCGTCGCGCAGGGCAACCTGGGCGAGCCCACGACCACGCTGGCCCTGGCGGCCAACACCGCACTGCCAAGCGTGGCGGTCTCCTCCGCGCGCGGCAAGACGCAACAGGTCAGCATCGAGCTGGCCACGGGGGAAGTGCAGCCGCAGACCGTCGCCCTCTCGGTCGCGGCGGCGGCGGACGGCACGGTGTCGGTGGGGTCGATCGCCGCGGGGGCATC
>JAKAUG010000194.1 GCA_021827805.1 Bacillota bacterium
TCCGATCTGGACAAGCAGAACCGCTTCGCGATCGACAAGCGGATCGTCACCGACCCCCAGCGGCCGTGCCTCTTGATGCGCGTCGCGTGGCGCCAGAGCCGGGGTACGGGAGGGACTGTGCCCCGCCTCTTTCTCCTCCTGGCGCCGCACGTGGGTGGGCGGGGGAGGGGCAACAGTGCGCGCGTGGTCGAGCACGACGGGCGGGTCATGGTCGTGGCGCGGCGCCACGATGCCTGGTTGGCCATGGCCGCCTCCGTACCCTTCCTGCGCGCGAGTTGTGGATTCGTTGGCGCTTCGGACGGCTGGACCGACCTGACACGGAACCGTAACATGACATGGACGTTCGCCGAAGCCTTGGATGGCAACGTCGCCATCACGGCCGAACTCGGCGGCTTCTCCGACCAACTGTTCACGGTCGTCGTCGGCTTTGGGCGTGACATGGAGGCGGCCTGCGCCAATTGCGTGGCCAGCCTGGGGACGCCGTATCAGGACGTGGAAACGGCGTACGTCGCGGGTTGGCGCGCCTGGTGCTCGGGCTTGACGGACCTGTCCGCCGGTGCGGGAGCGGCCGGCAGCCTTTACTACCTGTCGGCGATGACCCTCAAGGCCCACGAGGACAAGGAAAACCCCGGAGCCCACATCGCCTCGCTGGCAACCCCCTGGGGCGAGTCCGAGGGGGACGGCGACGCGGGCGGGTACCACCTGGTCTGGCCGCGGGACCTGTACCACAGCGCGACGGCGCGCCTGGCGGCCGGCGACGTGCGGGGGGCGTCCGCGGCCCTGCGCTATCTCCTGCACACGCAACGCGCAGATGGCTCGTGGCCGCAGAACTTTTGGGTTTACGGCGCGCCGTACTGGCCGGGTCTGCAACTGGACGAGTTGGGCTTTCCCATCCTCTTGGCGTGGCAGTTGCATCGCGCCGGTGGCCTGGAGTTCAATCCCTACCCCTCGCTGATCGCCCCCGCGGCCTACGCTGTGGCGCGCATCGGGCCGGTGACGCCGCAGGAGCGCTGGGAGGAGAACGCGGGCTACTCTCCCTCAACCCTGGCCTCGAGCATCGCGGCCTTGGTGTGTGCGGCTGAATTCGCCCAGGCCAACGACGATCCGCTGGCCGCGGAGTATTTCCTGCAAGTCGCCGACTCCTGGGAGTCACAAATTGAGGAATGGACCTACACCACGCATGGGCAGATCGGACCAGGTTTGACCGAATACTACGAACGGATCGCTCCACCCAACGAAGCCCATTCCGGATCGCGGAGCGATCTGGTCTTGATCGGCAACAAGGCTGGGCCTGCGGCGTACGAGGCAAGTTCCATCATCGACTCCGGGTTTCTCGAACTGGTGCGCTACGGGATCCGGTCGGCCGCCGACCCGCGCATGGTCCACTCGCTGGGCGCCTATGATGCCGCCTGCAAGGTGGACACGCCCGTGGGGCCCGCCTGGCACCGGTATAACCACGATGGGTACGGCCAGAAGGCCGACGGCAGTGCTTACGACGGAACGGGCGTCGGCCGCGCCTGGCCGCTGCTGACCGGTGAGCGGGGCCACTACGAGGTGGCCGCCGGAGGCGATGCGGCCCCCCTCCTGGCGACGCTGGAAGCGTTCGCGACCTCCGGGATGCTGCCGGAACAGGTCTGGGACGAGCCAGCCATTCCCAAGTGGGGTCTCCGCTTCGGTGGGCCGACCGGCTCGGCTGCCCCACTGTGCTGGGCGCACGCAGAGTACCTCAAGTTGCTCCGCTCCGTACGGGACGGGTCGGTGTTCGACTGCCCGACTCCTGTTCGGCAGCGCTACGCATCCCCGCGCCCCCAGCCGGGGTTGCGCATCTGGAAGTTCAATCACAAGCTAAGCCGGACTGCGGCGGCGGAGCGTTGCTGCATCGAGGTCCACAGCTCAGCCACACTCCATTGGTCCGATGATGATTGGCGAACCGAGCACCACGAGCCCATGGAGCCGCGTGGACACGGTGTCTGGATGCACTACTGGGAAGGCGACGTACTGCGGCCGGAGAGCCGGTTGCGCTTCACGTTCTACTGGCACGAGAGACAGGCGTGGGAAGGGCGGGACTTTGCCATCGAGGTTGTGGACGGTCAGGCAACCTCCGAGGGTTGATGCCCCTGCAACCAGACGTGTCAGTCCCTGGCCGGGGCCCGACAGGCACAGGGGATCCAGGCAAGGCCTTGGGGGTACCGCTAGACACCTCCGCGTACTCGTTCGCCCACGTCGCCGACTGGGCGGGGCGTAAGGACGGCGCCGCCTGATCCGCCGCACGGGTTGCGCGGATTGGGTTGCCAGCGGGAAGGCCGACCTGATATAGTGTGGCGGCTGGTGCTGATCAGGGAGCCGCGTTGGGGGAGTGGGCGCCGTCCCACTCTTTTCGCTGATGAAGCATCTTCAGGGTCACAGCATGCCAGGGGGGCTTTGGTCGTTGGACGTTCGCGAGGCGGTCCTAGCCCTCGCTGCACCCCTGGCGCAGGAGAGAGGCCTGGTTCTGATCGACGTCGAGTACCATCCGGGCCGTCGGAGCTCTGTCCTGCGCCTGGTCCTGGACAGAGCAGGCGGGATCGGTCTCGACGACCTGGAGGGCTTCCATCGGGCCATCGACCCCCTGCTGGACGAGGCCGACCCCGTGCCGGGGAGCTACATGCTCGAGGTGTCCTCGCCCGGCGCCGAGCGGCCCCTGCGGTCGGAGCGGGACTTCACGCTCTTCGCGGGCAGGCAGGTGCTCCTTGCCGCGCGTGAGCCGGTCCAGGGTCGGCGCGAGTGGCGGGGCCGCCTCCTGGGCATGGAGGACGGCGCGGTGCGGGTGGTCCTGGCGGATGGGCAGGTGCTGGCTCTGGCGCTGGAGCTTGTGGCCTGGGCCCGGCTGACGTTGGACCAGGGCGCGCGGGGCTAGGGGCGCGACGAGGGGGAAGGCTGTTGGCCCAGGACAATCTGGACCTCTTGGGGGCCATCAACGAACTGGAGCGGGAGCGCGGCATCAACCGCGAGACCCTCCTGGAGGCCGTGGAGGCTGCCCTGGTTTCCGCCTACAAGCGCAACTACAACAGCGTGGAGAACGTCACCGCGCGCATCGACCGCCAGACCGGCCAGGTCGAGATGTTCGTCGTCAAACGCGTGGTGGACGATGTGCTGGATCCCACGCAGGAGATCCCGGTGGAAGAGGCGGTGCACATCGACCCCGCCTACCAGGCCGGGGACACGGTGGAGTTCCCCGTGCTGCTCAAGGACTTCGGGCGCATCGCCGCCCAGACCGCCAAGCAGGTGGTCGTGCAACGCATCCGTGAGGCGGAGCGGGGCCTGATCTACGACGAGTTCGCGCAGCGTGAGGGAGACATCGTCACCGGGCTGGTCCAGCGGATCCAGAACCGCAACGTCTTCGTCGACCTGGGCAAGACCGAGGCCGTGCTTCCACCCTCCGAACAGATGCCGGCGGACGGGTACGCGCCGGGCGAGCGCGTGCGCATGTATCTCGTCGAGGTGCGCCGCACCACGAAGGGACCGCAGGTGATCGTCTCCAGGACGCATCCCGGTCTGTTGAAGCGCCTGTTCGAGCTGGAGGTGCCCGAGATCCACGAGGGTCTGGTGGAGATCAAGGCCATCGCCCGCGAGGCGGGAACGAGAAGCAAGCTGGCCGTGTTCTCCCGCGATGACCACGTGGACCCGGTCGGAGCCTGTGTGGGCCACAAGGGCATGCGCGTGCAGCACGTCGTGAGTGAGCTCCGCGGGGAGAAGATCGACATCGTCAAATGGTCGCCAAACCCTGTGGAGTTCGTGGCACAGGCGCTCTCACCCTCCAAGGTCAGCCACGTGCTGCTGGACGAGGCGGAGAAGGTGGCCAGGGTCGTCGTACCGGATTTCCAGCTCTCCCTCGCCATCGGACGCGCGGGCCAGAACGCGCGTCTGGCGGCCAAGCTCACGGGGTGGCGCATTGACATCCGCAGCGACACACAGCTCACGGATGGGGAGCGCGCGGAACTCGCCGCGCAACCCGCGGCAGCCTCCTTCGCCGCACCCTGGTCGGCTGGCGCCGGCAGTGGCTCAGGCCCGGCGGCCCCCTGGGCCGTGGGAGAGGCGTTGGCCCCGGCGGCGGACAGCAGGCGCCAGGAAGTACGCGAGCGCGCTCAGGGGGACGATGAGTGAGTCTGGAGGGGGCAGGCCCATGCCGGGGGCACGGCGCACGCCGCAGCGGACCTGCGTCGGCTGCGGTGAGGTGCAGGGCAAGCGTGAGTTGGTGCGCATCGTCCGCACCCCTGACGGCCAGCTGGCCCTGGATCCTAGCGGAAAGCGCAACGGCCGCGGAGCCTACGTGCATCGCGACCCGGCCTGTTTCGAGCGTGCCTGCCGGGGACGGTTGCTGCGGGCCCTCCGCGCGGAGGGCAACTCCGCGGAACTGCCCGCACTGGGAGCGGCCTTCGCCGAGCTCCTGGCGGTGCCGGCGGCCCACAGGCCAACCGTGCATCGAGCCGCGGTGCCCTTGCCAGAGCACCTGATCGCCCGGAACCGGCGGGGCCCCACCAGGACACCCCAGCGCCGCGCCGAGCGCGCGCCGCTGGATCCTCCGGGGCAGGGTTCCTGAAGGGCCTGCCAGCCAAGCGGGCAGGCAGAGGAGGTCGGCCGAGACGCAGGACGCGGACGGCAGCAGGACGGTGTCGGTGACCCGTCACGCAGCACAGGGCGGGTCCCCGCCCCCCGGGAATGGGGCGCGACCGGATCTGAACGATCACCAGGGGGATGTGGGCCTGCGACGCGCGTCGCGCGTGTCCACCGGTCCCCGCTCCGCCCCGCCCCGCTGGCTGGCCGTGCTCGGCTTGGCCCAGCGGGCCAAGGGGCTGGCCTCCGGGCGGGCCGCCGCTCTGGCGGCCCTGCATGGCGGGCAGGCGCGCTTCGTGGTGGTGGCCACCGACGCGCCGGCCCAACTCGTCGAGCAGATCGTTAACGCCTGTCGCGAGCAGGGTGTACCCTGGACCCGGCCCGGCTCCAAGCAGGAGCTGGGTGCGGCGACGGGGCGGACTCCGCGCAGCGTGGTGGCGGTGACCGACGCCAACCTGGCCCATGCCCTGGCGGTGTCCCTGCCGGGAACGCAGCCGCCGGGCCGCCCCAGCAACGGTTGGCCGAAACCGGACTCTCGCCGAGGCTCCGGGCCGGCCCGGGGACAACCCCGCGGGCGCCCGGGTCCCCGGACCCCGGGGCGTCC
>JAKAUG010000072.1 GCA_021827805.1 Bacillota bacterium
TGTAGTTGTAGCCCTCGTTGCCCGGCCAGATGATGTAGCGGGCACCCACCTCGGCGGACATGTCGATGGCGGCGCGGTGGTGGGCCAGCGCCTCGCCGCGCAGCGCCGGATCGGGGTTGGCCAACGACCCCAGGCGGAAGCGCGGGTTGGGCACCAGGCCATAGCAGATGCAGTAGATGTCGTGCTCCTGGCCCAGGGCCGCCTGAATCTGTGGCAGGTTGTCCGGGGTGATCTCGCTGCCGTAGTGGAACTCGTAGCCGTGGACCAGCGGCCCCAGGCCCTCCACCGCCAGGGCCACGCGCTCTGGGACGGTGACCCCGGTCATCTCGGGATGGTAGCCGCCCGGCACGAAACGGGTACCGGCCGGGCCGAAGGCCCAGATGCCGACGCTGGTGCGCCAGCGCGGATTGGGCAATGCGCCAGCAGCCATGGGGATCCTCCTTACGGCGCCAGGTGTCGGGAAGGGTTGGCGGATTCGAGCGCAACCGGCGGGCCTGTGCCGGGGAGGGGCGACACGCCCGCCCCTCCCCGGCGGGAATCCCTCAGCAGGCGTGCGTCCGGAGGTGGCTGTAAGCCTTGGTCACGCCCGCCTGCTCCAGCTCCAGCGAGCCCCAGTAGCGAGCGTCCTCGAGCTCGATCGAGATCGGGCCCTGGTAGCCGTGCTGCTGCAGGCGGAAGCCCACGCGGGCCCAGTCGACCTCGCCGTCGCCGGGCACGCAGTAGCGCCAGGAGCCTTCGGAGAAACCGGGGGCACGGGAGAGCACGGGGGGCAGGTGGCCGTACAGGTACTGGTTCTCGGGCAAGAGCTCGGTGTCCTTGCCGTGACAGTGCCTCACGCGATCACCGAACTCATCCAGGAAACGGAGGTAGTCGATTCCCAGACGCACCAGGTGCGAGGGATCGAAGCACAGGCCCAGGGCCGGACTCGGCACCTGGGCGAACATGGCCCGCAGGACCTCGGGGGTGTAGCCCACCGACGGGTAGACGGGGCCTCCGCCGGGCCAGCCCTCCACCGCGAAGCTGACGCCGGCGGCCTCGGCCTCGGCGACCAGCGGCGGGAAGGCCTCGCTCCAAACCTGGAAACCCTCCTGGCGGTTGAGTCCGCGCTCCGGGGAGAGGACGAGGAAGATCGACTTGCCGCCGACCTTGGCCACGTCCTGGATCCGCTGGCTGAGCGCCTGGGCGCCGCGGGCGCGGCGCTCCTGGTCGCGGCTCAGCAGATCGCCCACGCCGGCCGCGTCGATGCTGCCCACGACCAGTCCGTGCCGGGCCAACACCTCCACGGACTTGGGGTCTGGTCCCGGCAGGTCGAGGGCCCCGAGCCCGACGGACGCGGCCCAGCTGGCCACGGACTCCAGACCGCTGGCGCCAAGCTTGGGCGGGATGCGCAACCCGATGCGGAAGGACACGTCCGACCACCCTTTCCTTGTGCGGAGAAGCCGGCAGAATTGCGGGGGAGGCATTTCGCCTCCCCCGCCGCTTGGCCTGCCGCTGTCGCTACCGTTTGGCCGCCGCGTGGCGGCGCGCAACCTCGTCCCAGTTGACGACGTTCCAGAAGGCCGCGATGTAGTCGGGGCGCTTGTTCTGATACTTGAGGTAGTACGCGTGCTCCCAGACGTCCAGCCCCAGGAGCGGCGTCTGGCCGTCCATGTACGGGCTGTCCTGGTTGGCCGTGCTGATGATCTGCAGGTCACCCTTGCCATCGACGACAAGCCAGGCCCAGCCGCTCCCGAAGCGGCTCGCGGCCGCCTTGCCGAAGGCTTCCTTGAAGTTGGCGAGCGAGCCGAAGGCGCGATTGATGGCGGCGGCCAGTTCACCGCCGGGCTCCTGCCCCCTGGCCCGCGCGAGCACGGTCCAGAACAGGGAGTGGTTGGCATGTCCGCCCGCGTTGTTGCGCACGGTCGTGCGGATGGACTCGGGCACGGCGGCGATGTTGCGCAGGAGGTCCTCGACGCTCTTGGCCTGCAGGTCGGGATGGCCCTCCAGTGCGGCATTGGCGTTGTTCACGTAGGCCGCATGGTGCCGGTCGTGGTGGATCTCCATCGTGCGGGCGTCGATGTGCGGCTCCAGGGCGTCGAAGGCGTACGGCAGAGGCGGCACCTCGAACTTCGGCATAAGCTCTCCTCCTTCTGATTCTCGGAGTGAAGGCGACCCGGCGACAGTCCGGCGCTCGCGCGGAGCCAGGCCCCAGGACATCCTCTCCCAACGGGGGTTGCGGGCGCAAGACCGGGGCGACGATCCGCGGGGCGAGACCTGCCGCGCTGGGACGACACGGCAGGGACGGCAACATGTACCGTCGCTGGGACCAACTCAGGGCACCTGGGAACATTGGCGCGGTGTATGCTCTGGCCGCCGTCCGCCGGCCGTAAATGTGCGACGGCATGCGAATCAGACTGTGTGATCCGGCCGCGGCCCCCGTCCCCCCGGACGGAGATGCCGCATACCCTGCTGGCGCCATGCGCCGGGGTTGGGGAATCCGTGGGAGGGATCAGGGCGTGCGTGCCTGGAAGATCCGCGGGCAGAGGCCGCTTGAGGGTGAGGTTCGCGTGGGCGGGAGCAAGTACTCCGCCCTGGCGGCGATCCCAGCCCTGGCCCTGGCCGCCGAACCCAGTGTTCTGCGCAACGTGCCGGACATCGTGGACGTGTCCGCCTATCTGGACATGCTGGTCCGGAGCGGCGTCCGCGTGGAGCGCAGCGGCCCCGACGTCACATTGGACCCGCGCGGGATGCGACGCCAACCGTTGCCGGATGGCTGGAGCGCGTCCCTGCGTGCCTCCACGTACATGCTTGCCGTGCATCTGGTGCTCTGGGGCGAGGCCGAGGTCGGCCTGCCGGGCGGGGACAAGATCGGCACCCGGCCTGTGGACTACCATGTCAAGGCCCTGCGCGCCATGGGCGCGGACGCCGGGCCCTCGGCTGACGGGCAATCCATCTGCGCCCAGGCGCGGCGGCTGCACGGGGCGCACGTCTATTTCGATCAGCCCAGCGTCGGGGCCACGGTGCAGGCGCTGCTCACCGCAGTGCGAGCCGAAGGTGAGACGCGGCTCGAGAACGCGTATGTGGGACCCTTCATCGTGGATCTGGCGAACATGCTGCGGGCGATGGGGGCCGAGATCCACGGCGCCGGTACCTCCCGCATCCGCGTTGTGGGGGTGCCCACGCTGCACGGGGTGGACCACAGCCTGATCGGCGATCAGGCCGAGGCCTTCACGATGCTGGCCGCCGCCGCCGCCACGGGTGGACGGGTGCGCGTCCTCGGCATCGAGGCCGAGGACCTCGGGTCGGGGCTCGCCAAACTGGGCGAGGCGGGCGCCACCCACCGCGGCGGCCCGGGCTGGGTGGAACTGCAGGGTCCCGCGCGCCTCAAGGCCGTGGACGTTCAGACCGGTCCGCTACCCTCGTTCTACACCGACTACCACCCGCCCCTGGCGGCCGCCCTGGCGGGCGCCGAAGGCGTGAGCCGCATCGTGGAGACGCAGTGGCGCGAGCGCTTCTCCTACGCCGGTGGGCTGCGGGCCATGGGGGCCGACGTGCGCGTGGAGGATTCCACCGTCCTCATCCGCGGCGGCAGGCTGCACGGCGCGCTGGTGACCGCCGAAGAGAGCCGCGCGGCCGCGGCCTACGCCATTGCCGGCCTGGAAGCCAGCGGCGAGTCGCTGGTGCTCGGCACGCACCACGTCGACCGGGTGTGCGAACACTTCGCGGCCAAGCTGCGGGGACTGGGCGCGGACCTCCAGGAGGCCGAGGTGGGCGCGACCCAGGCCCCGACCCAAAGCGCGCGCTGATCCCGCAGAGCCCGGCTGGGGCCGAACAGCCACCCAGCGGGCACGTTCGGCCCTGAAGGCCCGATCCCGTCACAGCCCGCGGCGCGCGTGGCGGCCCAGGCGCGGCGGCTGCTCCTGGACCTGCTGTGCGGCGGCGGGCCCGCTGTCCGCTGCGCCGCTCGGCACCGGGCGCGCCGGTGCCAATCTGGTGGTGAACTCGGACGCGAACTCGACCCGACCGAGACCGCTGCGGTTGTCTCCGAAGCGCACGCGGCGGCTGTATCCCATGTCGATCCCCCCGTCGGCGGCAGCACTGCCGCCGTGGCTAGTATTTCCCGGACGAGGCCGAGCCCTGCGTGCGCACACTACCCTGGGGGTGACGAACGCGGTGGCCAAGCGCAACCTGGAATCGCTCAAGTTCGAGGTGGCCAACGAGATCGGCTACTTCCCGGACCGCATGGGCCGGCCCACCCCGGGCAGTGGCCCGGAGTTCGCCGCGGCGCTGGACGAGTACAAGTACGAGGTGGCGCGTGAACTGGGCATCCCGCTGTCTTCCGGATACAACGGAGACCTGACCTCCCGCGAGGCGGGTCGCATCGGCGGGCGCATCGGTGGTCGGCTTGGGGGGCAGATGGTGCGGCGCATGATCGCGCTCGCCGAGGAGCATCTGTCCCGCGGCGGAGATCCGCGCTAGGCAGGACCGGGGTGCCGCGGGTGGAAACCCGAGGGCGCGGGGACGCGGTGCGCCGCAAGCACCGCGTCCCATCTTGAGGAGGGATCTCTCCTGGGTCAATGGCGCGAGGCGGCGTGGGCCGCCGCAGATCTGGCCGTGCAGGCGGGTCGCAGGATCCGTCCCCTGGCCGGGCATCCGCCGGGCCTCGGTACCAAGGCCAGCCCGAGGGATCTGGTGACGGCCGCGGACCGTGAGGTGGAGGCGTTCCTGCGCGCGGAGCTTGGGGCGCGCTTTCCGTCGCACCAGCTGTGCGGCGAGGAAGAGGGGGGCCAGAGCCAGGGAGAGCTGGTCTGGCACCTGGACCCCATCGATGGAACGACGAACTTCGTGCACGGTCTGCCGGGCTTCGTGGTCTCGGTGGCACTCGCCCACCGCGGGCGGCCGGTGGCGGCGGCGGTCTACGACCCCACGGGCGACGAGCTCTTCTGCGCGGAGGACGGGGAGGGCGTCACGGCCAACGGGCGCGGGGTGCGGGTCTCCACCGAGGCCTCGATCGAGGAGGCCCTGCTCGGGACGGGGGTTCCCCCGGTGGAGCCCGGCAAGGCCTGGTCGTTGGCCAGCATCCTCAGGGTGGGCGAGAGGGCGCGCAACGTGCGCAACCTTGGTTCGGCCGCTCTGCATCTCTGCTACGTCGGCGCCGGGCGGCTGTCCGGCTTCTGGGAGCCCGGGCTGCACTCCTGGGATGTCGCCGCGGGGGT
>JAKAUG010000343.1 GCA_021827805.1 Bacillota bacterium
GGCGGCCCGCAGCCCTCGTGGGTCGTCAAGGTGGCACCAGGCACTCGTCCGGCCGATCATCCGCAGGAAGCCATCTTTGACCCGCGCGTAGACCTGCGCCAGGTCGAGCAGCGCCCGACGCTTGCCGGGGTTGAGCGGCAGCGTCTCGTATTTCGCCGTGCGCTTGACTGGCGGTTGCTTGTCGCCCCCCGAGCCTGTCACGACCCGGCCACCTCGCTCGCCGCCTTCTTCAGGGCGTCCAGCACCTGCGTGTTCTTGTGGCTCCGGCTCCCATAGAGCCGAGCCGAGAAGACGGTGATGATCTCCAGCACGTCCTGGACCAGTTCTTCCGAAAACCCCAGCCCACGCTAGCAGGACATGGCAGCCACTTCGCTGGCTTGTTCCCCTACCCACCTGTGCGGTCCACCGCCCTGCGCCGCGGTTTTCATGGTCATGGGTGATGGAACATAATAGCGGTTTCCTCCTGAAAAGAGGCGTCTTCGGACGCTTGGACGATGATCACCTCGGTCCCGAATTGTTCGCGGAGCGAGAAGACCAACTCCGAACCGAATCGCGGGAGCCGGTCCTTGTTCGTCAGCACCAAGCGGCCCACCTCGCCGGAGCAGATCCGGCGAACAAACCGCCGCAGGCCCTTCTGGTGGTTATTCCGTCCCGAGCCAAGATCCTGCAACACCTCGTACGTCCAGCCGTTGGCGCCGGTGAACGCTTCCAGCAGGGGCGGCCTGGCGGGCGAGGTCGTCCTGCTGCTCGTGGCTGAAGACGCGCGCGTAGAGCAGCGTGGCGCGAGTTGACGGGGCCCTGTGCGGGGCCAGGCCGCGCAGCTTGGCTAGGTCGTAGCGGTGGAAGCCAGTCGCCGTCTCCACCTCGATCCTGCCCGTCTTCTCCCACCGGGCCCGGTCCTTGGCCCTCCGGCGCGGCAGCCAAGTCAGTTCAGGGCGCTTGATGTCCTTGGCCGCATAGCCTTCGTCGCTGTATGCACCAACGAGGTCCCAGTGTTGGGAGTCGGCGTGGGCGCCGCGGGCCTTCTCCTGAGCCTGGAGCGAGAAGCCGCCTTTGGCCTGCTGCTCGTGTAGATGCGCGGAGGTAGATTGCGGCGCGTTTGCGGCGGTCATCCAGCGCCATGTCGCGCCTCCGCCGTTCCGCCGTGTTTGATCGCCTTCAGCCGGTCCACGATCTTGAGAAGCGCGCCGGCATGACCGACCGCCGCCGGCAGCGGCATGGATCGCATGCGCCGCGGCGCGCGCCGGTGGCTCAGGATATCGGCGTCGCTCACAGTCCCAGTGCTCTCGATGGCGCGCTGGGCAATGGGGAGAGCGACATCCACGGAGCCCCGGGTTACCGGCCGCTTCCTGTTCGTCCCCCACTCCCCCGGTGCCACGGTGCTGGTGGGTGGGTACCAGAGAGCTCTGCGGGATCGCCCCCGTCTTTCACGCTGTGCGGAGCCGCCCCCGCTCCTGCCGTGTGCAGCAGGGTCAGGCCTGGGGCGGCCCCCCCACGGGACCCCCGCCGCTCTGGCCCCCGAACCACCGCTGGCCCGTGCCGAAACGCGTGAGGAGGACCGCACCCACGCCGAAGGAGGCCACGGCCAGGCGCACGAGGAAGCCGAGCACGGGGATCCACCCGGCCAACTCGAGGAGAAGGGAACCGAGCAGAATGCCCGTCAGCACGTTGGCGGGGCGGCTGAAGAGCCCCTGCAGGGTCCGCGTGCCGAGCAGGGCCAGCACGGCCACGTAGCCGAAGAACCAGGCTCCCACCAGGGCCAGGGCGGCGGCGATGGCCAGCGGGATGCCGATGATCGTGATGCTGACCACCAGGAGCACAGGCATGGCCAGCACGAGGGCTCCGATGCCGACCAGGACGCTGCGCCCAGGATCGCGGGCGATCTGGTCCACCACCGTGCCCAGGGACCTCGGCCACACCGCCGCGACGGGCAGAGCCAGCGCCAGCAGGCCGAGCCAGCCCAGCACGCGAGCCAGGGTCGGGACCCAGGCCGGCCACCCCAGGGCCCGCAGCAGGTGCGCGGGCAGCCCGGCGCGCGTGACCGTGACGACACGCGTCGCACGACCCAGGCTCAGGCCCGTGGACGTCGCCTGCACCACGCAGGGCGTCGGGCTGCTGGCAGGGCAGATGAGGTTCGGCGTCTGCTGCCCGTCAGCGTTGACGGGACCGTCCACCCGACCTCCGGGCGCCACGCTCAGCTGCCCAACGCGGAAGGTCACCCCACCGGTGATCACGCCCTGGGATCCCACGAGAACCTGCCCCGCCGCGAGCGAGACGGATCCGTCCAGGGTGCCCTCCACCTCGACGCTGCCGGCAAGGACGCTGACATCCCCATGCAGCGTGGTACCCTGGGCGACCTGCACCTGGCCGACCAGCTCCGCGATCGCTCCCGGGGGTGCACCGGCCGCCAGGGCCGGGATCGGACGCATCAGAGCGACGCCACAGATGAGTCCCGCGATCATCCATCCCGGCCAGCAGCGCGTACCCACCGCCGCATCGCCCCCTGTCTTCGGTCCATAGAGGGATACGCACGCCAGGCCGTCCGGTCTGAGCCCCTCCCAGGGACCGTCCACCTCAGACCAGAAGCCAGCGGAGACGTATCATGAGAGGAGAGACGACAGGGGGGCACCCGGTGCAGGAGCGGGAGCGGGATGCCCGGGCCATCGCACGTTGCCTCGGGGGAGACCAGGAGGCCTTCGCCGAACTGGTCACCGCCTACCAGGCACGCGTCTGGGGCCTTGCCCTGCGCTGGACCGAGAACCGCGCCGACGCGGCAGACATCACGCAGGAGTGTTTCCTGCGCGCCTACCTGGCCCTGGCCCGGTTCCGTCCCGGTGCGGACGTTGGGCCCTGGATCCTCACGATCGCCGCCAATCTCTGCCGAGACTGGGCGCGCAGGGCCAGGGCGCGTCCGGCGGACCCCGCCGGAGACCTCTGGGCGTTGCCCGTCCCCGACCCGGAGGACCCGCAGTTGGCTGCCGAGCGGGAGACAGAGCGGCAGCGCGTGCGGCAGGCTGTTCGGGAACTCCCCGCGGATCAGAGGCTCCTGGTCGTGCTGGCCTACGACCAAGAGTTGCCCCTTGGAGCCATCGCGCAGGCATTGGGGCTCCCGCTCACGGTCGTCAAGAATCGTCTCTACCGGATCCGGCGGAGAATCGCCACAATGTTGGAGGGAGGTGGGGGCCCTGCAGAGCGGCGAGTTGTGCCGTCAGACCCTCGCCCTGCTGCCCCGCCTGGCGTCCGCTGACCCGTCCCCCCCCGAGCGCGCGCGGGCGCTCGAACATCTCAGGGGTTGCGCCCTCTGCCGGCGGGCGTGGCGGCGATACGATCCGGTGCTGGCCGTGGAGGCCTTCGCCCTGGCCGCCCCCCCGCCGGAGGGACTGGCGCTGGCGGTCCTGTCCCGTGCGGAGGCAGGTGAGACTCCGTCGCGTCCCTGGCCCCTGAGGTCGGCCCTGATCATCGCCCTCGTCGTGTGGTTGGCCGTGGCATGGTGGCGCGGATACTTCCTGCACTTGGCGTGGTCCCTTGTGACCGCTTGGATCCAGGCGCTCGCCGTCGCGGCCATGGCCGCGGGGCACATGGAAAGGATGCTGGCCGAGGCCGCCCCCGTGCTCCTGCCGGCCGCGGGCCTGCTCCTGCTGGGCGAGTGGACCATGCTGCGGCGCCTGAACCGCGGCGGGGTCTAGCGATCCGGATCCCGCCGGTGACGCGCTAACTGCGCTGACCGAGGCTGGCGAGCATCTGCTGGGCCTGGCGCAGGCGCCTCACGTGCCGATACTCCGCCGACGTGCGGTCCCCCTTGTCCTCGTGGCAGTCCTGACACACCACGTGGGGTTTGGCGCCCTCCTCGTGGACCAAGCGCATGTGCTGGGCCGGCAGGGCCCGCCCGCAGTATGCGCAACAGGACCCACGCTCGTACACGCTCCAGAGCCGCTCCACGCGGTCGTCCGAGGGCTTGAAGGTCATGCTCGTCCTCCTGTTCCAACAGCGCGGACCACAAAACCGTGACCAGATTCGCGTTTGTGGACAACGTTCCTGCCGTTGGCGTCGGATGCCGCCGACCGGAGTGGGCCAGCGTACGCGCCGGACCACCGTCATGCGCTCCAGGCCCGCCGCGCAGAGACGCCTCTGCTCCCGCGGGCCTGAGGTCTGCTATCCTGACGAGGATTGGCCAGCGGGAGGGGGAGCATCCTTGGCAGCGGATCCCCGCGGGCCTTGGGGCGAAGTCTGGGAGACGGTGCGGGCCCTGGTGATCGCGGTGGCGGTGGCCCTGCTCGTACGACAGTTCGTTGTGGAAACCTTCCAGGTGCACGGCACCTCCATGCAACCCAACCTGGAGAACGGTGATCGGCTCCTGGTGAACAAGCTCCAGATCCGCTTCGGCTCCCCGCATATCGGTCAGATCATCGTCTTTCGTCCTCCGGTGGGGATCTGCCCGCAGGTACCGGCCAATCCCGAGGACTTTGTCAAGCGGGTCGTCGCCACCGCCGGGCAGACCGTCTCCATGCGTGATGGAGAGGTGTATGTCGACGGCCAACTGCAGGCGGAACCGTACCTCCCCCCTGCCTGGCGCGACACGTACAATCTCAGCCCCGTCACCGTCCCCGCCGGTGATGTCTGGGTTCTGGGGGATCACCGGATCGTCAGCCTGGACAGCCGCTGCTATGGCCCTGTGCCCATCCGTTCCATCGCCGGCGTGGCCATGGTCATCTGGTGGCCGACATGGCACTGGCTTGGCGCCTGAGGCTCGACCCCACGGCACCTCTGGCATTGGCCGGGCTCCTGGCCGGCCGAGAGGTCACGCGCGTTGCGCCCGCGCTCGGAACGGAGGTTGGGGTGGTCACGTGGAGCGCGTGGAGCGGCTGCACGGGCCTTCTGCCAGAGAACACCGTCCCAGGATTCCTCCACGCCATCGCACCTGGCGTGGACTTCATCACGTGCGACGCGCACCTCCCAGGAGTGGGCGTCTGGCCGTCATCCACGACGGCAAGGTGGACCGCACGTCGGCAGAGGGTCGGTGGCGCTTCGCGTCGGACCTCGGACGGTCTGGTGGTCGGTGCCAGAGGCCGTGGCGTGTGTATCGGGCACAGGGCGCGGCGGGACACCATGCGGTCGGCCCTGGCGACCGAGGCGAAGCGGTTGGCCATGGCGGGAAAAGGCTCTCCGGAGGAAGGACGAGCCGGCCGCGGGCG
>JAKAUG010000137.1 GCA_021827805.1 Bacillota bacterium
GAGCAGCTGACTCTTAATCAGCGGGTCGTGGGTTCAAGTCCCACCGGGCCCACCAGAGAAAAGCGAAGTGGCACAAGGGATTCAAGAGACCCGCCAGGGAGATTCTGGCGGGTCTTCTGCTGCAAGAGCGGGTGTGCTGCACCATTGCTGCACATGGACGGCGCTTGGTCGACCGGCGGGAGAGGCGGGTGGATGACGAGCGTGACGCAGGCGGCAATCGGTCGGGTGCACGTCAACCCTCGAAATGGCATGGGTTCGCATCATCCTCGCTGAGGAGATTCGCCTAGGCGGTGTACCGTCCGGCCCGGAACGTGTGACCGGCGCCAGCACTCACTATTGTCGCCTCTGCTAACAACGAGCGGCAGCCACCCGCGCTGTTATCGCGAAAGTGGGCTGCCGATAATAAGAGGAGGCCCAGTCACCCCGCGCGGGAGCGCCCTTGTCAAGAACGCTTGAACAAGATGACAGTGGAGGGTGGCGGGCTCGCCTATTGCTGGCCGTCATAGCGAGCCCGGCGAGCGTCGGGACGGACGAAGGATGCACGGCCGCAGTCGCGCGCGGGCGTGGCGCCGTGATCAAGCGGGCAGGCTCATCGCTCAAGCCCACGGTCATTACGGCGGCGGCCGGGGCGTGGACCAGAAACCCGACCTCCAATGTCCGGCGACCGAATCTCCAGCGACTGCTTGCGGGCAGCCCAAAACGTATCCACTTCGCGAGCGGCCTCATGGGTCGCCTCCACGAGCAGGTCGGCGTAGGTTTCGCAGAACAGGGTGACGGAGTGGCCCATCATCTTGGCCGCGACGGCGACCGGCACTCCCGACGCCAAGAGGATGCTCGCGGTCGCGTGCCGCAGGGAGTGACCGGGCAGGTCGCGGACGGCGGCCGCCTGCCGGATGCGGCGAAGGGCACGACGGACGTTTTCCTGCGCCAGCCTGGTACCCCACTGGGTGGCGAACGCCAATCCTCCCTCGTGCCACCTGTCCCCGGCGAGCAAGCGCTCTCGTGCTTGATCGGCCTGCGGGTTCCGCAACGCCTCCAATGCCGGGGTCGTCATAGCAAGAATGCGGGTCCCAAGGGCGGGAGTGATGCACCGCCGGATGACCGAGTCATAGTCGAACGGTCTTGGGCTTGGTGCCATCGGCCTTCTTCCGCTCGATCCATGCGCCGAGGTTCCTCCAGCTTCTGCGTCGACGGGTGGACGTGCTCTTCGTGCAGTTGTTCCAACTTCTGCTTCTGTTGGGCTTCAAACGCGCGCGCCTCTTTGCCGGTGGCAAAGGTCCAGGAACGGCGCTCGATCTTCCCGGTGCGCGGATTGCGGCCCAACACCAGCTGCACCTGCCAGGTGCCGTTTGGGCGCTGCGTGATGGCCATGAGACACACCTCCTGTGTGCGAGGTGCAGCCGCGCGCCGACCAGCGACGTGCCTTGCCGCAGCGTAAGAGCGCTGCCCCACGGAGGGCGACGGTGGCGCGCGGGCACGGCGTTGTCTTGGCGTGGGTCAGATGCCTGCGGGACGGCGAGGACGCCCAGCGCGCCGCTGCGCCCGGACCGGACGGCCTGTCGGGCGCGGGCGCAACCACGCCTCGCAGTCCTCCGCCGCGCAGAGGACGACGCTCCCCTCGCGAATCCGGGGCATGCCGCGCTTGGCCCAGCGCGTGATGGTCTTGACGGAGACGCGGAAGTGTGCCGTGATCTCCTTGTCCTTCAACCAGGTACTCATCGTTGTCGCCTGTGTCGGGTGTCAGTCTTGTCGCGCCCTCCACCGGGGTCAGGTGAGCAGGTCGGCCTCGGCCGGTGCCGCCTCGACGCGCAACCGCACGCGCCGGTTACCGGCCAGGAGCAGCCCCTCTCCCCGGCGTGCGCCAGCGAGCAGGTCGCACTCCGCCTCGGAGAGGTGCAGCAGATCCCGCAGGACCTCTAGGTCCTTGGGCTCCTGGCGCATCAGCAGCTTGGGCGAGGCGTTGCCGAGCACGGGCTGGCCGAGTCGGGCCAGCTCGGGCGCGAGGAAGTCCACCGCCATCTGAGCGTTCTGGGTGATAACGACCAGCGACCCGCCATATTTGCGGATGCGCTTGGCCACGTCGCGCAGGAAGCCCAGGGCCTCGGGCGTCTGCGGATCGGCGAGCAGCCACGTCTCGTCGACCACCAGCAGGGTCCGCCGCTTCGGCCATGTCGTGGACGTCGAGCACGGTGAAGTCGGAGGCCGGCGGTAGCGTGCTCTGGCCCGCCCAGAGCGCGGCGTTGGCACCCTCGGCCGTGTCCCGAAGCAGCAAAGCCAGCCGTGGGCGGCCCTTGAGCCGTCCATACACCTCCGCCACCGTGGGCCACTCGGGGACCGCGAGCGGGTCGGTGCTCCAATGGACGCCTCTGGCGCGGTAGGCATCCAGGATCGCGGACTGCAGCGCCGCACGGTCCAGATCGGAGAAGGCCCGGCAGGTAGAGGCCGAAGAAGGTCTTCAGCCGCTGAACATGCGCCGCCAGCGCCCCGCGCACGCCGGCGTCGGGCGAATCTTGCGCCGGGGCCCGCACCTGCAGCGGGTTGATGCGGCCAAGGCCGCCGGCGGCATTGATCCATGCGCCGCCCACCGAGGAGCAGATCCCCCGATACTCCTGTTCCGGGTCGATGACCAGCACCCGCGCGCCGAGCGCGAATTCCTGCAGCAGCTGGACCTTGGCGGCGAAGCTCTTCCCGCCGCCGGAGGTGCCGAGCACCGCCACGTTGGCGTTGGTGATGCCGCAGTCATCGGGCGGGTCGCTCGTCTGCATCCCTCCGGGCGTCTCGCCCGCCGTGCGTATTTCGGCCATGCCGGCCGCCCCTTTTCGGTCCTGGCGGCCACCCTTGCCCCTCTCACCCCCGATGCTGCCCCTTGCCTTGTGTCCCAATGGCTCCGGCTCCGGATGGCTGCGCCGAAATGGGCGGCCGGCGCCGACCGAAACAAGGGGCCGGCACGGCCCTAAGCGCGCACCCGCCGGGGTGAAATCAAGTGGGCGGCCTTATTTCATCCAGTCTTGACTCCGCAACCGCGTCCCCCTCGTTAAGAATGTCCAGATACGAAGAATAACCAAACCGTCGATTGCGGCGGCGGCCCGTGATTTCGGACAGGATTCCGGCTTGCTCAAACTCGGCCACCAGGTCGTTGGCCCGTGCGAACGACAAGCCAGTCAAGCTGCCAGCCAGATGCACGGTGACGATTGGTTGCTGGTACAGATGTTCAAGTAAACGCAGCGCGTTACCGGCAGCGCGGCCGAATCGTCGTGTCACGAGTTCACGATGTTCTTCACGGAGGTTGAGTATAGCTCGCGCTGTATCGGTTGCCTCCTTAGCTACTTCGGCGATGCCTTCGAGAAAGAAGCGCAGCCATCCCTCCCAATCACCTTTATCGCGGATTGCCTGCAATCGGTCGTAGTACTCGGATCGGTTCACCTTGAAGTAATGGGATAGATATAGCAGTGGTCGTTGCAAGATGCCGCTCTCGCATAGCAGGAAGGTGACGAGCAAGCGGCCCACACGGCCGTTACCGTCCAGAAAGGGATGGATGGTCTCAAACTGGCCATGAACCAAACCAAGTCTTATTAAGGCAGGCATGAGGACATCCGCATGGATGAAGTTTTCCAAGTTATCAAGGGCGGCCTTCATGTCGCTGGGCGGAGGTGGAACAAAACGTGCGTTCGCGATGGTACTACCGTCAGCCCCGATCCAGTTTTGCGAGCTCCGAAACTCTCCAGGTGTTCGGTCACCACCGCGTACTCCCGTGAGCAGGATGCGATGAATCTCTCGGATGAGTCTCAACGAGACGGGCAAGGTTTCTAGGCGACGGAGGCCATGATTCATGGCGGCAATGTAGTTCACCACTTCTTCTACATCGGCTGCCCGTCCGGCATCGGCGGCATTTGCCTCGAACTCAAGAACGTCGATCAATGATGCCTGAGTCCCTTCAATTTGGCTTGACAAGACAGCCTCTTTCCGCACGTACATGGCGACAAACAAGTCAGGATTTGGAAGGGTCTCTGTCATTCCATCAAGACGCCCGAGGGCCCGATCGGCACGAGAGAGTACCTGCCACATGGCGTCCGCCATCCCGACGGGGGGCTCCGGAGGAAGCGGCGCTGGGATGAATGCTCGATAGCCCTGTAGCTGTTTGACATAGCGACCTGCACGGAACTGGTGTTCCGAATCGAAGGCCACTGTTATCGCCTCCGGCAGCAGTGGGGCTGCGCTTCGGCTCCTATTATCGCAAAGGCGACTTAGCGATAACAAGGGGTGTTGCCGTCCGCCTTACCACCAGACGTCGGCGGGTGGCGTCTGCGGCACAGATGCTGCACGGAGGATGTCCTTTGAGGGGGTCTTGTGGGCTCTGTCCGTCCGTGCCAGCCCGTGGACGCCTTGAGGCTCAATAGATTTCGTTGATGGGCTCGGCGCGGCGATGCCAGTAAGTGCCGCTCCCAATCGGTGGGTCGTGGGTTCAAGTCCCACCGGGCCCACCAGATGGAAGCACAGAGGCACAAGGGATTGCGGGAGCGCCCCTGAGAGATCAGCGGGCGGTCTTGGTGTTTGCAGACATCAGTGTGGATTCCGCAGCGGGAGAAGGGGTCTCCTCGGGGGCATCGTCTGCGGCGCGGCCCGCCAGAACGTGTCCACCTTGCGCGCCGCGTCCTTGGTGGCCTCGACCAGCAGGTCGGGGTAGGTCTCGGTGAACATCGCCACTGAGTGGCCGAGCATCTTTGCCGCAACGGGCACTGTCACCCCAGCGGCCGGGAGAATGCTCGCGGAGGCATGCCGCAGGGAGTGCAGAGGGAGGTTCCGCGCGCCAGCGCGGGCCCGTACCCGGCGAAACGCGGGGCTGACGTTGCCGCTCTCAAGTGATCCGGCGCTGCCAGTGGAGAAAACCCAGTCCGCTTTGCTTCGAGGGGCCGCACTGGCAGAACGCGCATCTTCCGTCTGCAGGGCTTGCTGCTGACGCAACGCGACAAGGGCGGGCGCCGGCAACGCGAAGCGGCGTGTGCTGAGACGGCTCTTCGGGGTCCCCTCCACGATCCGCCCGCCGACGAGTACGCGGTTGGCGCGGGCGGCGATGATCCCACCGTCGAGTTCGACATCGCTCCAGCGCAAGGCCAGGGCTTCACCCAGCCGCAGACCCGTGTGCAGGAGGAACGCGGAGAGAGGCGCCAAACGCTCCTCCTTGCGCCGCCGCC
>JAKAUG010000435.1 GCA_021827805.1 Bacillota bacterium
ATGCGGGCGCGCAGGATTTCGCGCAACCCTGCCCCGGCGTCCAAACGGACGTGATGCGCAGATGTGCGTCCCTGCCTGCGGTTCCAGTCGTTTGCAGCTTTCCAAGCCGCCGGCACCTGCGCCGGGCATTCCCGCCCTGCAGGGACGCACCGATCCCTTATGCTCACCACCGGGCCATCGTCGGTTCGTGGGAGGTGCGTGATGCCGAAGGGCGATCGGGGAGGAAGACCAGGTGCCGGGCCGCACGCCCACGCCGCAGGCGCACCGGAGCGGCGCGGCGGGCGCCGACGCTGGTGGCGCCGCGCCCTCTGGGGCTGCGGCGCCGTGGCCGCGGCCGGCGTCCTCTACTCGGGCAGCGTCCTCGCGCGAGCTCTGTGGACGCTGCCCCCGATTGGCGATCCTGCCCAGATGCAGGCAGCGGCCTCGGTGATCATTGATCGCTACGGTCAGGTGGTCTCGACCGTGCCGGGCCCCGAGGTCCGCCAGCCGGTGACGCTCGGCCAGGTTCCGGCGGTTGTGCAGAACGCCTTCGTGGCCGTGGAAGATCGCCATTTCTACCAGGAGGGCGCCATCAGCTATCGCGGCTTTGCGCGCGCGGCCCTCGCGGACATTCGCGGCAGGCCGTTGCAGGGCGGCAGCACGATCACACAGCAGCTTGCCAAGGACCTGTACCTGACGCCGCGAGACACGCTGGTGCGCAAGATGCAGGAGGCCATCCTCGGGATCGAGCTGGCCAACCGTTTCAGCAAGGCGCAGATCCTGGACATGTACCTCAACGACGTCTTCCTCGGCGATCACGCCTACGGAGTGCAGGCGGCGGCGGAGACGTATTTCGGCGCCCCCGTCGGCCAGCTGACACTGCCCCAGGCGGCGCTGCTGGCGGGCCTCCCCCAGGCGCCGAGTGGGTACGACCCCCTGGTGCATCCACAGGCGGCCCTGGCCCGGCGGAACACCGTTCTCGCCGTGATGGCCGAACGCGGATACATCACCAGCGCCACGGCCGCCGCGGCCCAGGCTTCCCCCCTGGGCCTGAACCCCGGCGCGGGCGTTGGGGGCGCGTCGGCGCCCAACACGTCCGGCTATGCCGATCCGTGGTTTGTCGACGCGGTCGTCGAGCAACTGGAGCAGCAGGACGGGCTCTCCCCGCGGCTCGTCGCCTCTGGCGGCCTGCGCATCTATACCACGCTGGACCCGAAGGCCTACGCGGCGGCCCAACAGGCGATCACGGCCGAACTTGGACAGAACTTTCCCAGCAACGGCGCGGGCAATCCCATGCAGGCTGCCGCGGTGCTCATGGACCAGCAGACGGGTGACGTCCTGGCCCTGGTCGGGGGGCGAACGCACACGGGCTTTTTGGACTTCAACCGCGCCACGCAGGCTGAACAGCAGCCGGGCAGCACGATCAAGCCCCTGGTGGACTACATCCCGGCCCTGGAGGCGGGCTACACCCCCGGCACCGTGGTCAACGATGTCGTGCACACCTATCGCGTCGGCCCGGGGCAGCCGCTCTATGCGCCGACCGACGACAACAACATCTACTATGGCCTGACGACGCTGACCGAAGCCCTGCGCCGCTCCGTGAACACCGTGGCAGTGCAGCTCCTCAACCGCGTCGGCGTCGCCAAGGGGATCGCCACGGCGCGCCGGCTGGGTCTCACCGATCTCAATCCCCAGACCAACGACCACTTGGCGGTGGCCCTCGGCGGAACGGTGAACTGCTGCACGCCCCTGGAGATGGCGGATGCCTATGCCACGATTGCCAACGGCGGCAAGCTGGTGACGCCGCGGCTGGTGATCAAGGTGCTCGCGCCGGACGGACGGGTGCTCGTCAACAATCCGGTGCACACGAAGCGGGTCCTCGACCCGCGCATCGCCTACGTCATGACCAAGATGCTCGAGACCGTGGATACGCCGCAGCCGAACACCGGGTGGGACGTGCTCAGCGGGCCCAACGATTCCAACTTCGGCACCGGATACGATGCCGCCGTGCAGGACAACGTACCCGGCTGGCCGATGGCGGCCAAGACGGGCACGACGAACAACAACGAGCAGGCGTGGTACGTCGGCTACACCCCCCTGTACACTGGGGCGGTGTGGGTGGGGCGCGACCAGCCCCAGCCCCAGCCGGGCATGTACGGGGGCACGGTGGCGGGTCCCATCCTGAAGGCGACCATGGCCGCGGCCCTCCAGGGCCAGAGCCCCGTGCACTTCCCGCGCCCGGCCGGGATCGTCCAGGCACCCATCGACATCATGGCACCACCCTGGCACGTGGCCAAGCCCGGGCCGCTGACGCCCGCCACCGCCGTCCGCGAGGAGTGGTTTGTGGCCGGGACCCAGCCGACACAGGCCGACGGGTTGTGGGTGCAGGCCCAGGTCGGCACCCGCAACGACGGCGCGCTATGGCAGACGGGCTGCGTGGGCAGTCCCGAGGTCAGGACCTTCCTCAACCTGCCTGGGCCTTACGGTAAGGCCTGGGCCCAAGGGATCGTCTCGATCCTGGGCAAGAGCAACTGGAAGCAGTTCGTCCCGCTGGAGGCGAGCCTGATCCCACCGACTCAGGCGTGCCGGCCGCTGGGCGGCGGCCGACTGGGGAATTTCGGCCGTCTGTTCGGCACCACACTGCCTGGCGGGTAGGTCCGAGCCGCGTGCAGCGGCGGGACGCCGCACCGTGCAGATGTGGCGTCCCGCCCCGCCCCCCGGTAGGTCCCCGCCTTGGGCGCGGAGCATCGTCCCGCGATGGCGACTCTGCGCAGGTCTCTGGGGTTTTTCACTCTCCGCGCATCCGGCTCGTCTCCGGGCCGCCCGTGGTCGGTGGCCTGACGCGCCGGAGTCCTGCCGATCGCGGTACGCGCCTTGTGGGGCGTTTCCGTAGGGCGACGGGGCTTGCGCCCACCTGCGGCCACCGCGCCATACACTGGCGTCTCGGCGGGGGGGGATCGCGGAGCCCACGGGGTGGCGCTCACTCCTCGCGGGACCGCGGCATGGCATCTCCCGTTCCCACCACCAGGGGGATGAGTTGCGGCAGATCGTCGATCACGGGGATCCCGCCCTCCGGGCAGACCAGGCGGGGGTCACGGCGCCGCCAGACCGGGCGAATCCCCAGGGCGCGTGCCCCCTGTATGTCCCCCTCCCACCAGTCCCCCACCATCCAGGCCGCCTGGGGAGGCACGGCCAGCGCCGCCAACGCGGAGGCAAACATCTGCGACGCCGGCTTGCAGCGGCGGACCTCTCCCGATGTCACGACGGCGTCAAAGTATGGACCAATGCCCAACTGGTCCAGTTCCCATGCGAGGCTGTGCGAGAAACAGGAGACATCCGAGACAACCGCCAGGCGCAGGCCGGCGGCCCGTAACGCCCGCAGGGTCTGTGCCGCTCCCCGGGCCAGGTGCGTGTGGGCGAGCATGGCCCGACGCATCGCCCGCTCCAGTGCCCGCGGTTCCGTGCCCGGGAAGGCGCTGGCGATCACCTCCCCCCAGGGGGCGTCCTCTCCCCGCTGCCAGATGGGGTCCAGGCGGTCGTGGAGCAGCCGCTCGAGATGCGCCGCGAACCCCGGGGCCGCGGCGCCGGGGCAGCCCAGGCCGGACAGGTGGGCCGCCGCGGCGGCCACGGCCAGGGTCCACATCCCCGGCACGGGTGCATCAGGGGCGGTGAGCGTGTTCCCGTAATCGAAGAGGACGGCGGCGTCCAACGGCACCCTCCCCCGCTGGCCCAGTGCGCGGCGGGCCCGCGCCGGATCGGCTCCCACGGGCGGTTGGCCGTAGGCCCTCCCCTCCCCTGCTCCCGCGCTGCCTGGCCTCGTGCAGGCTGGCGCTCGGCCGGGCAGGGGGCGTGCAGGCCCGGGGATCATGAGAACACAAGCTCGTTGGTGCAGGATCAGCGGGCCGCGCTCCCGCGCTGGCTGGCAGGTGGCGGAGAGCGGCACGCGAAAGTTCCCCCGCGCGCTGCCCGGCCGCGTCGTGGGCCTCGCCGCACCGCGTCCGATGGGAGGGACCGATCCGTGCTCGCGATGGTCACCGGGCCGGTGCGCAGCGGCAAGTCCGTGTTCGCCGAGTCCAAGGTGGCGGCCCACGGTCCGCGCGTGCTCTATGTGGCGACGTTCCGCCGGGATCCCGCCGATCCTGAGATGGAGGACCGCGTGCGCCTGCACCAGCGGCGCCGACCGGCCGAATGGACGACGCTGGAGGCCCCCGAGGATCCCGCGGCCGCGCTGGCGGGGGTCGCAGATGATCACGATGCGCTGCTGCTCGATTGTCTGGCCGTCCTGGTCGGGAACTGGGTCTGGGAGGCGGCACCCCTGGCTCCCGACGCGTCGGTGGCGCCCGCGCCTGTCGTGGCCAGGGCCCATGCGCTGGCGGACGAGCGGTTGGGGAGCCTGTTGCAGGCGCTTTCCAGGCTGTGCTGTCCGGCCGTGGTCGTGACCAATGAGGTTGGTTGGGGCGTGGTCCCCCCCACACCGCTGGGCCGCCTCTTCAGGGATGTGCTCGGCCGCTGCAATCAACGGATGGCCGCCGCTGCGGATGAGGTGCACCTGCTCGTTTCCGGGATCCCGCTGCGGATCAAGCCGGGGGCGGCCACGTGAGCTGGCCGGACGCCGCGGCCATCGCCGCCGCCTACGTGCTGGACTGGGCCGTGGGCGATCCCCCGCGCCCAACCCACCCTGTGGTCCTGATCGGCCGCGCCATCACGGCTCTGGAAGCGCGCCTGCACCCTTGGGCAGAACGTCGTGGGCGCCTTCTGGCCGCAGGCGGCCTGCTCACCCTGGTCGTGGTCGGGGGAACCTGGGCGGTGGCGTGGGTCGTACTGGACCTCGCGCGCCGCATGAACCCCTGGCTGGGATGGGCTCTTGAGGTGTGGTGGCTCCAGGTCACCCTGGCCACCCGCGGACTGGCTCAGGCCGCGATGGCGGTCGAGCGGCCCACTGCTGCCGGGGATCTGGCCGCGGCACGGGCGGCTCTGCCTGCCCTGGTCGGGCGAGACACCGAGGGCCTGCCGGCCGAGGAGATCCGGCGCGCGGTCATCGAATCGGTGGCCGAGAACACGTCGGATGCCGTGCTGGCCCCGCTGTTCTGGGCCGCGCTCGGTGGCGCGCCCCTGGCCCTGGCTTACAAGGCCGTGAACACCCTGGACTCG
>JAKAUG010000348.1 GCA_021827805.1 Bacillota bacterium
GGCGGGCCGCACCCAGCGCGGTCTGTCGCACCAGGCGCTCGGCCAGCTGCCGCTCAAGGCCCATCTGGACCGCGGCGTCGATCAGAAGCTCCATCAGCAGGAAGAAGTAGGCGGGCCCGCTGCCGGCCACCGCCGTGACGGCGTCCAGCTCCGTCTCAAGCACCTGGACCACCGGCCCCAGGCTCGCGAGCAGGGCCATCGCCGCCTGGACGTCCTCCGCGTCAGCGTGGGCCCCGGGTGCCACCGCGGTGATCGAGGCCCCGATCTCGGCGGCCACGTTGGGCATGGCCCGCACCACCCGCGTCCCACCACCGAGCGCGTTGTCGATGGCCGCGGTGCCGAGGCCGGCGACGCAGCTCAGGATCCGATGCCGCGAGCGCACGTGGGGCCGCAGCTCGGCCAGCGCGGCCAGGGCGTCCCTGGGCTTCATCAGGAGCACCAGGGTGGTGCAGGCCCCCGCCAGCGGAGCCTTCAGGGCGGTCGTGTGCATCCCCAGCAGATCGAAGCGTTCGAGTCCAGTGCCCGTCCTGTTGCAGACCCACATCCGCTCGGTCGGTAGGCCGCTGGATGCCAGGCCCTGCGCCAGCGCCCATGCCAGAGAGCCCGCCCCCACCAGACCAAGCGACCCCTCGATCACGCTGCCCGCCCCCCCGTCCGGCCGACGATACCCGCCACAGGGTACCTTGGCAAGCCCGCCTCCAGGCCGTGGCAGCGGACGCGGGACGCATCCTGGCATGCCTTCGACAGGATCCGGGAGCGCCGCGGCCCACGCGCGGCCAGGCCCTGGCGCAAGGGTGCGGCCCCGCCGGGATCTTCGACACGCCAGGGGGCGCGCCCAGCCCGGCCGGAGGGCATGCCTGCTTCACCGGACAAGCCGTGTGAGCAAGGGGGTGGGGTGTTGGCAGGGAGACCGCGGGGGCTCCCCTGGAGCAGGCTGGCCCTTGTGGTGGCACTGGCCTCCGTTGTCCCAGCCGTGCCCCTGCGCGCGGCGCCTCCTCCGGATCCGCCACCGGCACCGCCGATCCGTCCGGCCGTCAGCGCGAGCCCGCTGAGCCCCTCGCCTTCCCCGGTGGGTCCTCCGCGGGCGGCGCCATCACAGCCGTTGCCACCAGTGCCCTACAGCGCGGGGGACCTCGATCTCATGGCCCGGGTGATCCACGGGGAGGCCGGGGGGCAGCCGCTCGGTGCCAGGCTCGGCGTGGCGGCGGTGATCGTGAACCGCCTGTGCGCCCATCGCTTCGGTTCATCGCTCGAGGCGGTGATGCTGGCCCCCGGTCAGTTCCAGGCGGTCGGTGGTCGACTCTTCGACTTGGCCATTCCCGCCACCGACCGGAGTCTGGCCCGGGACGCCCTCGAGAGGCAGGATCCCACCGGTGGGGCCCTCTACTTCTACAACCCCGGGCAGACCCCCAGGCACAGCTGGATCCGCACCAGGACGGTGCTGGTCACCATTGGGGCCCTCAGCTTCGCGCGCTAACTGGCGTGGGCGGCAAAGCCCGTGGCCGGCGGGACCACGGCGCCCACGCCCGCCGCACTCGGCCAGACCAGGGCGCGCAAGGGCGCGCTCCCCGCCGAGGTCCTTGGGCCTACGCGATCTCGAAGACAACGACGGATTTGCTCGGCAGCGCCACCTCCAGCGTCGTCCGCGCAAGGCGAAAGTCTGTGAAACCCCGCGGCATCAGGGTGCTCGGCTCCTCGAAGGTGTTGCGGGTGTCCAGTCCGGGCGCGGTGAGCACCCGCGCACTGGCGGCGGTGACCCCCACGCCCTCCAGCTCGCAGCGCACACGAGCCTCGGCACTGGGATGCACGTTGCAGAGGGAGATGTGCACGCGGCCCGCGGAATCGCGTGAGGCCGAGGCGCTGAGGACCGGGATGCGCTGATCGGCGTGGGTGTAGTCGTCGCACAGAAGCCGCGTCGGCAGGAGCGTGGCGCCCTGGTGGACCCGATACATCTCGAAGACGTGGTAGGTGGCCGTCATCAGCATCTCCGGGCCGCGCGTCAGCACCATGGATTGCAGCACGTTGGCCGTCTGCGCGATGTTCGCCATGCGCACCCGGTGGGCGTGGTTGTTGAAGATGTTCAGCGTGAGGCCGGCCGCCAGGGCATCGCGCAGGGTGTTCTGCTGACAATAGAAGAAGCCCTGTGGCGCGTCAGGGTTGGCGTCATACCACGTTGCCCATTCGTCCACAACCAGGGCCACGCGGCGCTCTGGGTCGTGGCGGTCCATGATCGCGGCGTGCTGGCGGACCAGTTCCTCCATGTACAGGGCGTTGCGCAGCGTGGAGAACCACTCCGTCTCACCAAAGCCGGTGGCGGCCCGGTTCGTGGACCCGGCCATGCCGCCGGGGTGGGTGTAGTAATGCAGCGCGAGGCCCTGCATGAAGGGACCGGCCTCGCGCATCAGCACCTCGGTCCAGTTGTAGTCGGCCACGTTGGGGCCGCAGGCGATCCTGAAGACGACGTTGCCGCTGAGGTTGCGCACGTAGGTCTGATACCGCCGATACAGGTCGGCGTAGTATTCGGCGCGCATGTTGCCCCCGCAGGCCCAGTTCTCGTTGCCCACGCCAAAGTATGGCAGCGGCCAGGGTTCCGCGCGTCCGTTGCGGCGGCGCAGGGCGCTCATGGGCGAGTCCCCGCCATAGGTGATGTATTCCACCCACTGCTGCATCTCGCGGACGGTGCCGCTCCCCACGTTGCCGCAGATGTAGGGGGCGGCGCCGATCTGCGCGCAGAGGTCGAGGAACTCATGCGTGCCGAACCGGTTGCTCTCGGTGACCATGCCCCAGTGTGTGTTGAGCATCGGCGGGCGCTGGGCGCGCGGCCCGATGCCGTCCTGCCAGTGGTATTCATCGGCAAAGCACCCACCCGGCCAGCGCAGGACCGGGGGCTGGAGCCGCCGCAGTGCCGCGACGACGTCGTTGCGGATTCCGCGCGTGTTGGGGATGGGGGAGTCCTCTCCCACCCAGAAGCCGTCATAGATGCAGCCTCCAAGATGCTCCGCGAAGTGCCCGTAGACCTCGCGCCGGATCGTGGGGGCGTCGGGCTCGGCTCGTACGAGCAGCACGTTCATTCCGTCCACCTCGTCGCTCGCATTCCTGCCGGACCCCCCCGCGTGCCAAGGGCTCCCTATTCTGTGTCGACCTCGATTCGGACCGGTACCAGGGCCCACCTTCCGGGCCCTGGCGGATCCGGGACCCCACGCACAAGAGTGCCTGCCACCGCCGCTTCCCGAAGTGGCCCGGGGGATTCAGCGACTTCAGTACCAAGCACCCCGGACCACTACCTGCTCGGCCTGATGCGTTCCGACGGTGCCGATCATCTGTCCTCGTGTTGGAATCCCTGTGCGCACCGAGATCGGTGCGCACAGGAAGGCTCACCGCGCAGAGGTCAGGCAAGCTCTCACCGCCGCCGTGCCCGCCGTACCTTCAGCGCGCCGCCGTCGGGGCGACGCTGATCCGACTCCATGTGTGCCCTCCATCCTGCGTTGCCATCACTGCTCGCGCACCGGTGTCTCGCGACGCGGTGATCGCCCAACCCTGTTCCGCGGAGGTGAAGTCGAGTTGTACGACGTTACCAAGGACGCCCGCGTCGGTCCACGTCTTGCCACCGTCCTCGGTGCGGTACAACTTCCCCTGGACCGGAGACAGGGAGTTGAAGTCGTGCGACTGGGGGACCCAGAGGAAGCCCACCTGTCCGGTGACGAAGTCCGCCACCGACCACTGGCGCGCGGGCGGCGAATGCAACCAGGTCCAGTTCACCCCGCCATCGGTCGTCGTGTAGAGGGCCTCTTGCACAACGATCCCGTGCACATCCTGCACCACCGCGGTGAGCACGCCCCACCGGGGATGTGTGAGGCCGAACACGGGCAACTCAGGGGAGGCTTGGGGACCGATGTAGTGCTGCTGGAGCGCGCTGGGCACCGACAGCGCGACTGGCTGCCAGCTCCGGCCGCCGTCCTTGGTCCGGTACAAGGAGCTGATGCCCGTGCTGACCTTCTGACCTACCAGCCAGCCGTCGTCTGCGCCTGTGAAGGACACCTCGCCGCCGACCGGCAGCGTCGCTTGCCCTGGAGCCTTGGCGTGACCGATCTCCGACCACGACACGCCGCCGTCGGTGGTGGTGAGCAGTTCGCCCGGCGAGGAGTTCATGGTGTGCGACGGCTGGATCACGAGCCAGCCGTGCTGAGCATCGGCAAAGTCCAGTGATAGAGCGCGGATGGACCCAATCGTGTCCGCCGGCGAGTAGGCCGACATCACTGGCACCGCCGTCCAAGTGCTCCCACCATCCGTCGTGCGCCAGACGGTGAAACCCCAGGGCACCTCCTGCGCCGGCTTTGCGTCCGGGCAAGCGACCCAGGCGTGTTCAGCGTCCAAGAAGTCTGTTGCGCATGCGGTCGCGTCCCAGGTCACCCCCTTCGCCAACGGAGTGATATCGCTCCAGCGCGTGCCGCCGTCTGTCGTGTGCAGGAGCCCCTGCGGGCTCTTCGCCACCGCCCACCCTCCCCCGCCACCCTCCATGTGGATGGAGTCGACTTGTACGCCGGATGGAGCCGGAGGCAGGGTGTGCCACTGCCATCCCCGCAGCAGCGCGGTGTATGCGGCGGGCATGGATTCTCTTGCCGGAACCCAACCCGCGATGTCGTAGGTATACCCAGCGTGGTCCGCCACCGTGTGCACCTCAGCCGTGCTTGCCGCGGCACTCTCGGTGGCGAAGTGCCACGTAAAGAGGGTTCCAGGCGCGCCTGCCAGGACAGTGGGCTCCTTCGTTGTCCTTGCGATGGGCCGAGTCGGACCGGGCGGGCAGACTCCTCCGCCGTGGCAGACGCTGATCGTGATCAGGCCTCCGCCCTGCGACACGTTGGGACCGACGAGTTGGATGTGGGCGCTCCGTCCGAGTGGCATGCCGTCGGCGCCGTTGGCATGCCACCCTGACGGAATCGGAAACGAGAACCCGTAACGCACGTCCATCACCATCGTCGTGGTCCTCTGGCCCGCGGCCTGCGCTGTCGACCGGGCAGCCGCCCCGGGTGTCCATGCGCTGCCACTCGCGCTCGTCGTCTGGGAAGAACCCGGGGCTGAACTTGCCAGCCCCGCGCATCCGTTGAGCGCAAGCAACGCCAC
>JAKAUG010000222.1 GCA_021827805.1 Bacillota bacterium
GCACGCGCCGGCAGGCACCGCTCGAGCAGAGCAGGGCAGCCAGGCCCAGGCCCTCAGCGAAGGTGCCGCAGGCGCTGAACAGCCCCAGCAGCGGGATGTCCAGGTCGCGGGCGGCAAAGGAGCTGGCCACCGTCTGGTCCAGCAGATCCCCAGCCAGCAGGAGGTCGAAGTCGCCCTCCCTCCAACCGAGCTTGGCGCTCAGCTGGGTGAAGGCGCGCCGCACCAGGGCGCTCTCGGCCTGCTCCCAGGTCCGGCAGCCGAGCAGATGGTCCGGGGTGACCTCGTCGAACTTGGCGCCGAGCGGCCCCCGTCCCTCGGTCGGTCCGGCCACCGTCGCAACGCCCGCCACGACCGCCCCCGTTATGGACATCGTGCGGTCGCGCCTGTGCGGCTCCGCCCACCGGCGGACATCGAGTACGGCCTGGCTCATCGCGACCCCCCCATCGGTCTTGCGAGGTGCGGCGGTTCTTGCGGTCGGCCATCAGGTCCCCCTGGGGATGTGCAGGCCAAGGAGCAGATAGATGGCGCCCACGAGCGCGCTGGCGATAACCCCGAAGGCGATCACCGGTCCGGCGATGCTGAACATGCGGGTCCCGACGCCCAGGACCCAGCCCTCGCGGCGGAACTCCATCGCCGGGGCCACCACCGCGTTGGAGAACCCGGAGACGGGCAGGGAGGCCCCCATGCCCGCGAGCCGCGCGATTTCGTCATACACCCCAAGGGCGGTCAGGGCCGCCCCCCCGAAGATCACCGCCACGGCGGTGAGCGCGCCGGCCCGCTCCGGGGGCATCCCGGAACGCAGAAGCCGGTTCATGAAGATCTGCCCGAGGGAACAGATGGCGCCGCCGATGACGAACGCCAGCACGGTGTTCCGCAACACCGGCACCCTGGGGGTGTGCCGCTTGACCAAGCTTTGGTACATCCTGGCCTGGTCCGCGCTCGCACGCACCGCGCCCACCTCCCACGCCGTCAAGCCTTGCGTCGGTTGTTGTCCACGGCAAAGGCCACCTTCACGTTGGCGGTGAAGCTGGCGATCTCGCCGTCGCGCACGTCCGCCGTCATGTTGGACACCTCGAGGCCCGTGATGTGATCCACCGTCCGCGCCGCCTCGCGCAGCGCGTTCTCCGCCGCCTGCTGCCAGGACTCGTTGCTGGTGCCCACCAGTTCCAGGACCTTGATCACCACGGCCGTCCCCTCCCCCCCGCATGCACATGCGCCGTACACTGTGCCCCACTTGCGGCGCCGCCATGCCCCTCAAGCACAGGAGGGCGACGGCCGGGGCGCGAGCATC
Organism: Bacillota bacterium; assembly: GCA_021827805.1. Classification (GTDB taxonomy): domain Bacteria; phylum Bacillota; class Sulfobacillia; order RBS10-35; family JAJYVN01; genus JAJZWQ01. Next base: position 1,292 of record JAKAUG010000222.1, read on the forward strand.
CAGGCCAGGGCACCGGCGCTCTTGGCGAAGTTCAGCGCCAGCCTCAGAGGCGGCGGGTAGCGACCAAGGCCGAGTCGGTCTCCGGCCAGCACCAGCGTCTCGGCCAAGCCCGCGCTCCACGACACGCCGCACCCCTCCCGAGGCCGAGCGGCACGGCGCCAGGCCAGACCAGCAGGCAAAGCCTGAAGAGCCTGCCGGCCGCACCCGCCCGTGGCACCAGGGCCCACAGGGAACGGCGGCTCCCGACGGCCAGCACCACCGCGAGTGCGGCCCTCAAGGGTTCCGCCGCAGGTCGTCGCGCCAGTGCGCGCGGGCTGGCGTGGGGGCGGGAAAGCGCCAGCTCGACCGGAACCGGATCACCGGAGCCATTGCCGGGCAGGGGGATGAGACCCGGATTTCGCCGTGTACCGCGTCAGCCCCCAAAGGCTCAGAGGGACGAACCACAGCGCCGCAACCGAAAGGTGCGTGCGATGCGCGGGCCGCGTGCATGAGACCACGGGCATCGGGTCGGACCCATGCGAAATTGAGGTTAAAGATAGGGCAGCGCACCGAGCCTGAGCCCCCGGGCGTTGCGATGTTGAGCGCCAGCGGGCGGCCGGAGCGCCACGCACAAGCCCCTCTGGTCCCTCCCCCGCGTCGCCGGCATGGCCCTGAGCGGCGTGGCACTTCAGCGGCGTGGTGCACGCGCGACGGAGCGGACAGACGCCGCGGATCAAACCCGCGTGGCGTCCAGGGCCCGTTGTGCCAGGACCAGGACCGCCCCGGTGGGAGCGGCGCCCGCCCCGCGCCAGCGCGCGCGCCACCAGAGTCCGCCGCTCAGGGCCAGGATGCCAAGCAGCAACAGTGCGGCCAGGGCGCGCCACAGGCGCGCTTCCATCGTGACCATGCCCACCGCCCCCCACCCCTGGGTCCGGGCCCAAGGACGCATGCCCAGTATGCGGAGCTGGGCGGTCCGGCATGCGGCCGGGCTCAGGTCGGGGGCGGACCCTGCCAGAGTTGGCGCAGGGCCTGCAGCGCTCGCTTCTCCACCCGCGAGACCTGCGGCTGCGAGAGGCCGAGGAGGGCTCCGACCTCCGCCTGGGACCGATCGCGGAAGTATCGCAGCACGAGCACCATGCGCTCGCGTGGTTCCAGGCGCCCGAGCAGGGTGCGCAGCAGCGCCGTGTCCGCGGCGGCCACACCGGGGGCCGCCAGCCGCTCATGCCAGGGGTGCCCCTCCGCGGACCCAGCGCCCTCGTCCAGGGAGGCCGGCCGGCGTCCGGCCTCCAGGGCCAGCGCCAGATCACCCATGGACACCCCGAGCTTGGCGGCCACCTCATCGGCGGTGGCCGCCCGGCCGAACTCGGCGGAGAGCGCGTCCTCGGCGCGGCGCGCCCGCTGCGCCAGGGCCAGGGCGCCACGGCCAAGCCCCGGAGGCGCCTGATCGCGCAGGTGCCGCTGCACCTCGCCAAGGATGAGGGGCACCGCATAGGTGGAAAAGCGGGTGCCACGCTCAAGATCAAAGCGGTCCACTGCCTTGACCAATCCGACGCAGCCGACCTGGAAGAGCTCCTCGAATTCCTGCCCGGTGAAGCGGTAGCGATGCACCACGTGGCGCACCAGATTCAGGTTGGAGGTGATCAGGCGCTCCCGCGCGGCCGCATCCCCGGCCGCGACGAGGCGAAAGAGTCGGACCATCTCGGCCTGCCGCAGGGTGCCGGGGCGCTTGGCCACCGGACGGCGCCTGCGGGTCACGCGACGACGCCCCAGGGTGTGCGCCTTCACCGGCGGTCCCGGGCGGCAGCCGCCGGCTCCTTGCGCATGCGGACCAGGGTCCCCCTGCCGGGGACGGACTCCACCTCCAGCTGATCGGTGAATTGCTCCATGAAGGTGAAGCCCATGCCCACGTGGTCCGGATCTGGCGAGGTGGTGTAGTCGGGCTGGCGCGCCAGGGCGATGTCCGCGATCCCCACCCCCCAGTCCTGGACCTCGACCACGACGCCTCCTGCCTCCAGGCGCGCGCGCACCTGCACGCGTCCGGGCGCGCGGGTCGGATAGGCGTGCAGCGCGCAGTTGCCCACGGCCTCCGCCACGGCGACCTTGAGCTGCTCCAACTCGTCCAGGGTGAAGGGCAACGCGGCGGCGAAGACGGCCACCGTCACCCTGCAGATCTCGGCGCTCTCGGGGAGGCTCGGCAGGGCCATCTCCAACCAGGGGTCCATCGACATCACCGCGCGTGCACCGTCAGCCATCGATGCCCGCCACCTCCCCCAGGGCCGCGCGCTCGCTCGGATAGACCGCCACCGTTCGCCCGAGGGCGGCCATATCCAGCACGGTGCGGGCCACGCCGCTCGGTGGCACCAGCACCACCTGACGGTCCCTTTCTTTCCAGCGACGCACCCGGCCCAGGATCGCCCCGAGTCCGGTCGAGTCCAGGAAGGTCACCCGGCTCAGATTGAGGACGACCCGCTGCTGCGCACTGGCGGCCACCAACTCGTCCACCTTGTCGCGGAAGGCACCGGCCGTGCGCACATCCAACTCGCCGCCCACGCGGACGACGAGCGTGCCCACCCGCTCCTGGCGCGTGATTTGCACGCCCATCCTCCCCCCGGGGTCGCATCTGGGCCGGCCTTTCTGCGGTCGAACAGGCTTCCCTGCTGACGCGTTTCGCGCCCAGAGGCCGCCGGGCCTTGGCCACCAGGGCCCGGCGCGTGTCGAGCGATTGATCAGTGGCGGAGCCAGGGCCAGAGCCCCGCCCAGACCCGCAGCCAGAGCTGCAGCGGGTGCAGCCGCGGCACCGGGTGGGCCGCCACGACTGGCACCGAGGCCACCGTCTTCCCGTTCACCCGCACCGTGATCTCCCCCAGCGTCTGCTCGGAGGCCACAGGGGCCTGGAGCCGGTGCGGCAGCGTGACCTGGGCGTGCACCGACTTCTCCTGCCCGCGGGGCACGGTAACCCCGAGGCTCCGGGCGGGCACCAGCGCCACGGTGCGCAGGCGCCCGCCCTCCACCGGCACCTGGCCCAGCACCTTCCCGGCCTGGGCCACGGAGACGGTGCTGTAGTTGGAAAAGCCCCACTGGAGGAGGGCCGAGGTCTCGGTGAACCGCAGAGGGCTGGTGGGCTCCCCCAGGACGACCGCGATCAGGCGGGTGGCCCCGCGCTTGGCGGTGGCCGCCAGACAGTACCCCGCGTTGGTCGTGAAGCCCGTCTTCAGGCCGTCGGTACCGGACAGGCGCGTCAGGAGCTTGTTGCGGTTCACCATCCACAGTTTGTTGGCGCGCAACCGGTACTCCCAGGTGCTCGTGTATTGCAGCACCTGCGGCCGGCTGGTGACCAGGTAGCGCGACAGCAGTGCGATATCGTAAGCGGATGTGTATTGGTTCTGGTCGTCCAGGCCGTTGGGGTCGGTGTATCGGGTGTCGCGCATCCCCAGTTGCTTCGCCTTGGCGTTCATGAGGTCCACGAAGTGTGACACGGTTCCGCCCACGTACTCGGCCAGGGCCACCGCGGCGTCGTTGGCCGACTGCACAGCCACCGCGTAGAAGAGGTCCTTGACGCTGAAGTTCTCGCCGAGTTCAAGCCAGATCTGGGCACCACCGGTATTCACCGCTTCCTGCGATGCGGACACGATGTCGGTCCAACGGATGCGCCCGGATGCGATCGCATCCATCACGACGGCCATGGTCATCAGCTTGGTAACGCTGGCCGCCGGCCGCTTGGCGTTGGGGTTCTTGGCCCACAGCACCTGACCCGAGGATGCGTCCATCAGCACGGCCGCGGCGGCGTTGGGCGCCAGATCCGTG
>JAKAUG010000164.1 GCA_021827805.1 Bacillota bacterium
CAAGATCCTCGGCCTCAAGCCGGCGACGATCGCCCAGGCGGCCCAGACCCTGCGCCTGGGGCAGCCGTTCGCTCCGGTTGTCCTCAGGGCCGGGCTCACGCCGGCCCAATATACCGCGATTGCGGAACAGACGCCCCAGCTGCCGGGCGTGAGCGTCGTGGCGGAGCCCTCGCGCGTCTATCCCGGCCTGCCGAACGACCCAGATCCGGGGCAGACCCTGGCCGCCAACATCCTGGGATACGTGCGGGCCGGCAAGGTCCCCGGGGACGTGCGGGGCGCCAGCGGGGTGGAGGAGAGCTACAATCTGCTGACCCTCCCCGGGGGCCGGCACGTGGGACTGCAGGGCACCGATGGCCAGGCCGTGGTCGAGGTGGATCCGCGGGATCACCCCCTGCGGAACCTCCAGGTCACCCCGCCCCAGCCCGGGGACAACGTGGTGCTCACGATCAACGCCAAACTGCAGGCGGTGGCGCAGCACGCCCTGAACGCCCAGTTGGCGGCCCTGCGCACGCGGACCTTCGGTTCCGACGGAGGTCCCTTCCCCCAGGCCAACGCTGGCGCCGTGGTGGTCCTGGACCCGCGCACGGGTCAGGTGCTGGCCGACGTGAGTGAACCGACGCTGGACCCCAACGCGTTTGCCCAGGATGCCACCGCGCTCCCGGGCAGCGCCACGGCGAAGGCCTTCGCCGCGCAGTTCCAAGCCTGGCTTGACGCGCCGAACCACCCCTTCATCGACCGCACGATCTCCGAACCCGTGGCCCCAGGTTCGACCTTCAAGCCCATCACCGCCATCGCGGCGCTGGAGGCGGGCGTCATCACGCCCAACCAGCACCTTAACTGCCCGCCAGTCATCAATCTGGGCGGGGGCTACCAGCTGCGGAACTGGATCTATCCTCTCTGGGGTGGTAACCTGGACCTGACCGAGGCCATGGCGCGCTCCTGCGATACCTACTTCTACCAGGTGGGGGCCAGCACCGGCATCGCCCGCATCGCCGCGATGGCCCAGGAGTTTGGTTTGGGATCCCTCACCGGCCAGCGCGACCTCTACGGGGAGGACGCCGGAACCGTCTCCTCCCCGCAGGCGGCCAGCGCCCGCCACCAGATCTGGACGCCGGCCATCACGATGCAGAGCGCCATCGGGCAGGGGTTCAACGCCTTCAACGTGCTGCAGATGGCGGACTACGTCGCCGCCCTGGCCAACGGCGGGACCCTCTGGCGGCCGTACTTCGTGCAGCGGATCGACTCGCCGTCCGGCCGCGTGCTCTGGCAGCAGAACCCCCAGGTGCGGCGCCAGATTCCGCTCGCGCCGGGGGTGGTCGCCGCGATCCACCAGGCGATGGGCGCGGTCACCAGCATGAACCCCAGTTGGTGGGCGGACGGCATCGACTCCGATTTCGGCACGGCCTACTGGACGTTCTACGGCTTCACCGCCGAGACACAGCAGTACCTGGGCCGGGCGATCGACGTGGCCGGCAAGACGGGCACGGCCGAGCTCGGTCCGGGTCAGACGCCAGACGGCTGGTGGATCTGCTGGGCGCCGGTGAACAATCCCGAGATCGTGATCGTCGTGCGCAGCGACCACAGCGGAGAGGGTTTCGTGGGCGGGGCGCCGGTGGCGCGCGAGATCTTGGACTACTACTTCGGTCTGGATCGGGCCATGTGGTCGGCCGGTCAGGCGGGCCAGATCATTCCGGCCATCGTGCAGCAGTATTTTGGGCAGAGCAGGCACTATCCGTCCTGGTGGGGAACCCCGCCCCAAGCCCCCGCAAGCTCGACCTCCCGTGTGGGATGACCCGTGGGGGAGCCTCGGTGGCGGGCGAGAAGATCCTCGGGGGACGGTGTCCAGCGGGCGGCGCGTTCACAGGGCAGGCGCCTCCTCTATAATTGGAGCGTGCGCCGGTGCCGTGCCGCGGACCGGGCCGGTCGGGGGGGCTTGGAGTAGTGACGACCGACAGGGGCGGCCTTGAGGACGTGGTGGCGTGCACCACATCCATCTGCGCGATCGATGGCCAGCGGGGCCTTCTTCTATATCGCGGGTACGCGGTCGGCGAGCTGGTGGACAACGCCACATTCGAGGAGGTGGCGCACCTGCTCTGGACAGGGGAACTGCCCACCCCCGCGCAGCTTGCCACGCTGCATCGCGACCTGGTCGCCTCCGGGCGCCTGCCGGCGGGTGTTCTGGATCTCTTGGGGTCCCTGCCCAGGACCTCCGGGATGGCCGCCCTGCGCACCGCGGTGTCGGCGCTGGGCCAGTACGACCCAGAGCCCGAGAGTACGGGACCCGATGCCAGCGCGCGTCGCGCCGTGCGGCTGACGGCCCAGGTGGCGGCGGTGGTCGCGGCGTGGTGGCGGATCGGTCACGGCCAGAGGGTGCTCGAGCCGCGCGAGGAGCTGGATCATGCCGCCAACTTCCTGTACATGCTCGGTGGCGCGACGCCCTCGCCGCTGGCGGCGCGGGCCATGAACGCCTGCCTGATCCTGCACGCCGATCACGAGCTGAACGCGTCCACCTTTGCCGCGCGCGTCACGGCGGCGACGCTGGCCTCCATGCACGCGGCCTGCACCGCCGCGGTGGGGGCCCTCGAGGGGCCCCTGCACGGCGGTGCCAATGCCGCCGTGACCCGTGCGGTGGACGAGATCGGGGATCCGGCCGCCGTGCGCCAGTGGGTCCGCGCGCAGCTTGCCGCTGGCGAGCGCATCCCGGGCTTCGGCCACCGGGTGTATCGCACGACGGACCCCCGCGCCGTGATCCTGGCCCGCCTGGCGCGAGAGTTGGGGGAGGCCTCCGGGGACCTTGTGCCCTACCGCATCACCCAGGCCCTGGAGGAGGCGGTGCGGGAGGAGCGCGGGCTCTTCCCCAATGTCGACCTGTATGCTGGGGACGTCTACCACCAGCTCGGGATCCCCACAGAGCTGTTCACGCCCCTGTTCGCCGTCAGCCGGGTCAGCGGCTGGACGGCCCATATCCGCGAGCAATACGAGCACAACCGCCTCATCCGTCCGCGCGCGCACTATACCGGCCCCGAGCTGCGCCATGTCCGCGCCGCGGACGGCGGCGCGCCCGTGGTGGGGGCCTAGACTGGCGAGGCTGGGTCGGCGTGTCGAGGGGGGTCGCATGGCCGGGGATGGGGGCGGGCGATCCACAGGGCAGGCCGGGAGGGTTGTCGCGGCTCGGAGCGAACTGCGGCGGTAACCCGGGAGGACAGGCGCCGTACCCCCCGGGACCGGTGGAGGCATGCGCTTGGCATCCCAGGAAGGTTCGTCCGGGAGTCCGCCCACCGATTCCCTGCGTGTCATCCCCACCCGTTCCGGTGTCCGCGTCCATCTTCCGGCGCGCGGCGACCTGGACGGCGTCCTGGCCCAGCTGGAGGCGCGTCTGGCGCCGGAGGACGCGCTCCGCGGCCGGGCCGTCACCGTGGATGTCGCGGGGCGCAGCCTGGACGTGGCGCGCCTGCGTGAAATCGAAACCCTGATCCTGGACCGGCTGGGGGCCTCCCTGCTGCAGGTGGTGGAGGGACGCGCCCCGGCCGGCCCGCGACCCCGGACCGATGGCGCCGGTCCGGCACGCAGCGTGCGTCGGCAGGGCCGCCGACCGGTCGAGGAGCCCGCGGGCCGGGGGGCTTCGCCCTCGAACGGGGCTCTGCCTCTGGACATGACCCCGACGCTGCTGGTGCGCCGGACGGTGCGCTCCGGGCAGCGGGTGCGGTTCAACGGCCACGTGGTGGTGCTGGGGGATGTCAATCCGGGGGCGGAGATCGTGGCCTCCGGCGACATCATCGTGATGGGCACCCTGCGGGGTGTGGCCCACGCCGGCGCCACGGGGGCCCCGGACGCCCAGGTGGCGGCCCTCCGGCTGCAGCCCGGGCAGCTGCGCGTGGGCTCGGTGATCGGCCGCGCGCCGGATGGCGGTCCGCAGCGCCCCTCGGTTCCGGAGGTGGCCAGGGTGCGCGACGGGGTGCTTGTGGTGGAACGGTTCCTGGCTCCAGGTGGGGAATAGCCCGCTGGTGACCCCGGGTCAGCCAGTGGAGGAGGTCTGAGCGACCTTGGCAGAAGCGGCGGCCAGCACCCAACCCGAATCGTCCCAGGTCATTGTCGTCACGTCAGGGAAGGGGGGCGTGGGGAAGACCACCACGTCGGCCAACATCGGCGCGGCGCTGGCTTCGTTGGGCAAATCGGTGGTCCTCATCGACGCCGACATCGGCCTTCGCAATCTGGACGTGGTCATGGGGCTGGAGAACCGCATCGTCTATCACCTGGTTGACGTTGTCGAGGGATACTGCCGGCTCTCGCAGGCCCTGATCAAGGACAAGCGCTTTGACAACCTGTGCCTGCTGCCCGCCGCGCAGACCAAGGACAAGACCGCGGTTACGCCGGAACAGATGCGGCAGCTGTGCAAGGATCTCAAGCGCGAGTTCGACTTCGTGTTGGTGGACTCGCCGGCCGGTATCGAGCAGGGCTTCAAGAACGCGGTGGCCGGGGCGGACCGGGCCATCATCGTCGCCACGCCGGAGGTTTCCTCTGTGCGCGACGCCGACCGCATCATCGGGCTCCTGGAGGCGGAGAGCATGCCCGCCCCCAAACTGGTGGTCAACCGCATCCGTCCGGCCATGGTCCGGCGCGGGGACATGATGGACATCAGCGACATCTTGGATATCCTGGCGATTGACCTCCTGGGTGTGGTGCCCGATGACGAGTCGATCGTCGTGAGCACGAACCGCGGGGAACCGGCCGCGCTGTCCAGTGCCTCGCGGGCCGGACAGGCCTATCGCAACATCGCGCGGCGCCTGACGGGAGAGCAGGTTCCGTTCATGAATCTGGAGGATGGCGCCGGGCTCTTCGGACGCCTGCGGCGCCTGTTCGGAACGGCCCACTGACCACCATTAGGGAAGCCGGGGGATGGCCATGCTCGAACTGCTGCAGCGCCTGTTTGGCCGGGAGAACCCGAGCAAGGATGTGGCCAAGGAACGCCTGCGCAACGTGCTCGTGCGCGACCGCACCAGTACGTCGCCCGACTTCATGGACAATCTTCGCGATGACCTGATGCGCGTTCTGAGCG
>JAKAUG010000201.1 GCA_021827805.1 Bacillota bacterium
TTCCGATCTAGGTCCCCACCTCCGCCAAGAAGCGCGAGGGCAGGGTCCTCTGGGGCGCGCCGCCGTAGCGCATCCGCTCCTGCGCCATCGTCAGGTACAGCCGGCGCCGGGCCCGCGTCAGGCCCACGTAACAGAGGCGGCGCTCCTCCTCCAGGTCGTCGGGGTGGTCAAGCGACCGCTGGTGCGGGAACGTCCCATCCTCCAGGCCCACGAGGAAGACGACCGGGAACTCCAGGCCCTTGGCGGCGTGCAGGGTCATGCAGACCACGGCCTGGCCCTGCTCGCCAGGCACCTGGTCCGCCTCGGCCACCAGGGTCGCCTCCTCCAGGAAGCTGGTCAGGCCGGCCAGACCCCCACCCTGGGAGGAGTGCTGCCCCGCCACGGCGAGCAGCTCGTCCTGGTTCTCAAGCCGCGCCCGGGCCTCGAGCGTATCGTCCTTCTCCAGTTCCGCGCGCAAGCCGCTGACCTCCAGGGTGCGCCCCAGGATGGCGACGGGACGCAGAGGACGGGCCTGGGCGGGGGGAACGGACCGTCCGTCGACGACCAGGCCCTCGGCCTCGTTGCGCAGGCCCTCAAGGAGTTCGGCGAACGCGCGCAGGCTCCGGGCCGCCCGCCTCAGCCCCGGGATCTCCTCGGCATGCCCAAGGGCGGAAGGCAGCGCCTCCCCGGTCTCGGCCATGTGCTGGAACAGGGCCTCCAGGCTTGCCTCGCCGACGCCGCGCCTGGGCGCGCCGATGGCCCTGCGGAAGGCGGTGACATCCCGCGGGTTCGAGAGCAGGCGCAGGTAGGCGAAGGCATCCTTGATCTCCTTGCGCTCGTAGAACTTCAATCCGCCAACCACGATGTAGGGGATGCCGCGGGCCATCAGGGCCTCCTCCATGGCCCGCGACTGGGCGTGGGTCCGATAGAGGATGGCAAAGTCGCCCCAGCCGTCGGTCTCGGCCCGCAGCCGGTTGATCTCCCTGGCCACAAAGGCCGCCTCCGCGGCGGCGTCGGGGGCCCGATAGAGCACGGCCCGCTCCCCTCCGCCCGCGTCGGTCCAGAGGCGCTTGGGATACCGGCGCTCGTTGTGCCCAATCAGGGCCCCCGCCACGTCCAGGATGGTCTGCGTGGAGCGGTAGTTGCGTTCCAGGCGCACCACCCGGGCTTCGGGGAAGTCCTCCTCGAAGCGCAGGATGTTGTCTCGGTCCGCGCCCCGGAAGCGGTAGATGCTCTGGTCCTCATCCCCGACCGCCGTGATGCGGCGATGGCCGCTGACCAGGGCGCGCACCATCCGGTACTGGGCGTGGTTGGTGTCCTGATACTCGTCCACCAGCACGTGCTGGAAGAGGGCGCGGTACCGGGCCCCGCCCGCGGGGGGCAGATCGGAGAGCGGCACGTCGGGGGACGCGCTCTCTGTGGCGTCCTCCTCCAGGAGGCGCACGGTCAGGCCCAGGAGGTCGTCGAAGTCCAGGCTGTTGGCGGCAAAGAGCGTCTGCTGATAGCGCGCGTACACCTGGGCCACCGCCCGGGTGACGTGGTCCTGCGCGCGCGCCGCCAGGTCCGCGGGTCCCAACATGGCGTTCTTGGCCCGGCTGATCTGGGCGGCGACCGTGGGCACGGGCAGCGCGTCCTCGTTCAACTCAAGAGCCCGCAGGATCTCGCGCACCGCCTGGCGCTGATCAGCCCCATCCAGGATCGTGAATGCCGTCGTGTAGCCGAAGCGCGTGATCTCCCTGCGCAGGATGCGCGCGCAGGCGGAATGGAAGGTCTGCACCCACATGCCCAGGGCGCCAGCCCCGACGAGATCCGCCACGCGGGTGGCCATCTCCCGGGCCGCCTTGTTCGTGAAGGTAATGGCCAGAAGGCGCCGCAGATCGGCCCCCTGACGGGCAAGGAAGGCCAGGCGCCGGGTGAGCACCCGCGTCTTGCCGGACCCGGCGCCAGCCAGGACCAACAGCGGTCCCGGGGGAGCCGTGACGGCCTCAAATTGCTCGGGATTCAGGTCGACGAGCAGGGGGTCGGACGGATCCAGGGCCGAGGCCACGCGCATCCCTCCGCTGGCTCCCCGGGGGGGCCGCCGACGGCTTTCGCGCCCAGCGGGCCCCATCCCTGGCGAGTGGACCCGGCTGGCCCACGGCGGCTTTACGCGCTCCGACCCGGCCCCGCCGCGCGCAGGCGGCGCCGCTGCCGACGCGCGGGCGTTCCGCCCGCGGGCAGGCGCACGGTGAACGTGGCTCCCTCACCCGGCGGGCTCACCACGGTGATGTGCCCGCCCATGGAGCGAACGATGCTCTCGCTCACGGCCAGCCCCAGGCCCGTTCCGCCAGCCTTCGTGGTGAAGAAGGGGTCGAAGATGCGCGGCAGGGAGGCGCGCGGGATGCCCGGCCCCTGGTCCCGCACCCGGATCTCAAGCATGTGCCGCGGAGCCGCTCGGACCTCCACCTCGACCAGACCGGGTCGGGCCATGGCCTCCACCGCGTTGGAGAGCAGGTTCAGCAGGACCTGCTCGAGCCCGCCGGCATCGCCGTACACCTGCGGCAGTTCCGGCGCGACGCGCAACTGCACCTGCACGCCGACGGCACCGGCACTCCCCCGCACCAGATCCGCCGCGGCGCGCAGCAGTTCCTCCACATTCAGTGGCACCGGACGGGAGGAGGACGGGCGGGAGAGGAGCAGCATCTGCCCCGTGATGCCCTCGATGCGGTCGATCTCATGACGCACGATCTGCAGGTAGCGTGCCTGCACGGGATCGCCGACCTGGTCGGCCAACAGTTGCAGGAACCCGCGGATGGCCGTCAGGGGGTTACGGATCTCGTGGGCGGCACCAGCCGCCATCTGCCCGAGGGCGGCGAGACGCTCCCGCCGCATCACCTCCCGCGGACGCGACCCATGCTGGCCGATCTCCCGCAGGAGGAGGGCGATGCGCGCCTGCCCTCCGCTCGCGGGCAACGGGCAGATCGTGAACACCAGGGGGCGGGCCTGGCCCTGCACCGTGATGGACAGCACATGCCGCTCGCGCCGTCCCGAGGCCTGCGCCCGCCGCAGGGCGCGCCACCCCCGTCGGCCAAGCAGCTCCGCCAGAACCCCGTCGGCACAAGGATCGAGGCCCAGCGAGAGCAGGAGCTGCTCCGCCAGGGGGCTGAGCGCGAGGACGCGGCCCTCCCCGTCGCAGACCAGGCTCCCCTGCCCGACCGCGTCCAACAAGAGCTCGCGCAGGTGCCGCTCCCCCGCCAGTTCACGCTCGAGGGCGGCACACCCCAGCGCCAGCTCGCCAAGGGCAACGATCCGCGGGTCCGGGGTCATCGGTTCGGGCCCGCCCAGGATGAGGACCGCGGCCTGCTGCGCACCGGCCAACGGGGCACACGCCAGATGCCGCACACCGGTCGAGCCGAGCCAGGAGGTCAGCGACGAGGCGGGCTCGCCCGCCAGAGGCCCGGTCAGAGGGCAACCCATCGCCCGTGCCCGGTCAGGAAGGCTGCCCTCGGGCAGGGCCAGCAGCTGGGGCGGGGCCTCGGTCCAGCCGGCCCAGGCGCATACCTCCAGCCCCAGTCGCCCGATGGGTCCAATCAGGAGGCCCCCTCCTGGGACCATGGCGGCCACCGCCGCCAGCAGAGATCGGTGCGGGACCAGATTGCGCGCAACCAACGCACGGGAGGCCAGATCCGTGGCCAGGGCAGTTCCCTCCGCTCCAAGGCCTGTGCGCACAGCATTCGTTTCCATGCTGGCCAGACCCTGGTGGCCTCTGGGACAACCGTACGACCCCGTTCGACGGCTCGTCCCGAATGCGCTGCCATGGCCCGCCCCGGCCGCGGCGGGCCCCGGGGGGCGGCGCGACTCGCTGGCGCGCCGTGCGCCCGCCCCATGCCTGTGGTACAGTGATCCACCGACCGAGCGGCGACAGCGGGGTGACAGCATGCGCGTGCTCTCAGGGATCCAGCCCTCGGGCCACCTGCACCTGGGCAACTACCTGGGGGCCCTCAGACAGTTCGTGGATCTGCAGGACCGGGCCCAGTGCCTGTTCTGCGTGGTCGACCTGCACGCCCTGACGGTGCGCCAGGACCCGGCGGCACTGCGGCAGAGCACGCTGGAGGTCGCCTCGCTCTATCTGGCCGCGGGGATCGATCCCCAGCGGGCGGCCATCTTCGTGCAGTCCCACGTTCCGGAGCATGCCGAGCTTGGGTGGCTGCTGGGGTGCCTGTGCACCTTCGGCGAGCTGCAGCGCATGACGCAGTTCAAGGACAAGGCCGGCGAGCGGGAGAGCGTGTCCCTGGGCCTGTTCGCCTACCCCGCCCTGATGGCTGCGGACATCCTGCTGTATCGCGCCAGCCACGTGCCGGTCGGCGACGACCAGCGCCAGCATCTGGAGCTGACGCGCGATCTGGCGGCGCGCTTCAACGCACGCCACGGGGAAACCTTTCCCGTCCCCGCGGCGCTCATCGGCGCGGTGGGTGCCCGCGTCATGTCCCTGCAGAACCCCCACGAGAAGATGAGCAAGTCCTCGCCCGACCCGCGGAGCCGGGTCGAGCTGCTGGACACGCCGGACCAGGTCCGGGCCAAGATCAGGGTGGCGGTGACGGACTCCGAGCGCGAGATCCGCCACGACCCGGAGCACAAGCCGGCCGTGTCCAACCTCCTGGAGATCCTGGCCCTGGCCTCGAGCCAGAGCCTCGCCGAACTGCAGGAGCACTACGTGGGTCTGGGCTACGGCAGGCTGAAGCAGGACCTGGCCGAGGCGGTCGTGGCGCTGCTGGAGCCCCTGCAGGCGCGACAGCGGGAGCTGAGCGCCGCCCCGGACCATCTGCGGGCCGTGCTCGGTCAGGGCGCGGAACTTGCCCACGCCCTGGCCGAAGACACCATGCGCGACGTGCGGACCGCGATGGGTCTGCTCACGGCTCGCTAGTTGACGATCAGCCGCCCCACCATACCCGCCTCGGCGTGCCCGGGCAGGCTGCACCAGAAATAGTAGGTGCCGGCCCTGTTGGGCGTGAAGGTCACCTTGGTCGTGGTCCCGGTCGGAAGGTTCATCGTGTTGACCCCGAACGCC
>JAKAUG010000407.1 GCA_021827805.1 Bacillota bacterium
CCCCCGTGCCCTCAGGGCCGCTCATTTCCCCAGAGCTTGCTGCCGTTGCCGAGCGAACGCCGCCAGGCGTCCCGCCAGCGGTGCACCTCGACCGCACCGATCACGGGCATATTCTGCCGCCCCTCCTTGGGGGGCAGCGCGGGGAAGGCGCGATGCGGCTCGGTCTGATACCAGTATGCCACCGACGCCAGATCGAGGGTCAGGGTGTTGGCGTGCCCGTGCTCGATCGAGCCGCGCACGGAGCGCTCGAAGAGGATCGGGTCCTCGCTGAAGAAGCGGTAGCAGTGGGTACGGCCCATCCAGCCCAGGCTGTGGGGGATGCGGGCGTAGCCGAAATAGGGGTGGCTGTAGATCTCGTTCGGGCACCACGAGGAGTTGAAGAAATCCTCGGTGCCCGTGCCGTGCAGCGAGCCGGGCCACGGCTCGCCATCGATGCGCCACATGTCGTCGCCCTCGCCGTACCAGATGGGCCCGGGTCTGTCGCAGAAGTACTGCACGCCGACGACGTGACCCTTGCCCACCGGGTCGACGCAGAGGTAGTTGTGCTGATCGGAGGGGTGTTCTCGCGATCGGTGCCCTCCGTCTCCCCGGCGTCGGTGATCTCCCGGTGCCACCAGGCGTGGAAGCGTCCCGCGGTCTCCGGCAGGGAGGCGAGCTGTTCATAGTCCACGTAGTGGTAGAAGGAGTCGATGGGGCGGTCGGACTGGTTCTCCACGGTGATGCGGGCGCCGTTGCTGAAGGGCATCGGGAGGTAGCAGTTCAGGGCGTTGCCGCCGGCGGGCGCGGCGCACACCGGCAGTGCCGTGAAGTCATACTTCTCCCCCCAGCCCTGGCCGAAGAAGTCACCGATGGGAGACTCCACGCTGGGAGCGTCCTCCCCGTCCCAGTACATGCGCAGCACCGCGTTGCGGCGGAGCATGGGATCCGAGCAGGCGATCATGAACCAGATGTGTCGGATGACGCCCGCGCCCTGGATCTCCGCCAGCACCGCCGTCTCCCCGGGCTTGATGTGCTGCCGGCAGTCCGCGTTACCGCCATTCGGATCGAAGCTCGAGATGCGGCGTGTTCGTCCCGCGTGCAGTTCGAAGAGCCTGGACAACGGTCCCGTACTCATCGGTGAGCCTCCCCGCGCAGAATCTGGCCCCCTGATCGCGTCCGCCGGATGCGCTCCTGTTGCCGCGCGCCGATCGGCAGTGCAGGGTCCGGCCCGAGCCGGCGGGCGTTTCGACCCGTCTGGACCAGGTGACGTGGGGCGCCCCGAGGGCTCGGCGCCATTTCCAGGCGTACACGCGCAGGCGCGCCTTCCCGCAGGGCGGACTGCCGCGGCGGCCGCCAGGTCGGATCCGCCGTCCTCCCTGTTCTGCGTCTGGCGCCACGGGCCATCGGCCTCCCGCGACCTCGGCAGCGCGTCCAACCGTTCAACCTTCTGCCCGGTCCTCCCATGTTGGCCGCACCCTCCTCTTTCCTCTCCTTGGACGAAGGCGCTATCCTGTGGGTGTACTCTTCCGCTGGCTTGGCAGGCGCTCGCGGGCGTGCCGCAACGCGAGCGGGGCAAGGATCGACCGGGACCTGAACGCGGCGCGGAACCTCGCGTCGCCTGTCGCCGGGAGTTGTCTGGAGACGCAAGACGCCTGTGGAGCGGAAGGCTCTGGCCAGGAGAACAGCCTGGTGCACCGGCCGCTGGGAAACAGGAATCGCCAAGCAGGAAACGGATCGCGCAAGCGGTCGGGAACAAGAGGCTATAAGGAGAGGAACGGCATGATCATGGTCGGCGCGGGCGGGATGAGCATGGGTGCCCTCGGGCCCCTCGCCCTGCTGGGCGCCGCCATCCTGGTGGTGTTCCTCGTCGTGCTCGTTGTGCGCAGCATGGCGGATGCCCTGTGGCGGGCGCTGCGCGAACGCCGCGCGCGCCATCGTTCGTGATCCGGGTCCGAGGCGCTGGGCCTGGACCCGCCGACGAGCAGGAAGCGGACAGGGGGATCTGCCTTGGTGACGCTCGGAATGGACTATCACGTGCTACCCGGACGCGAGGAGGAGTTCGAACGTCTGTGGGCCGACGTCACGGCAGCCCTGGCCTGCCAGCCTGGTCACGTGGTGAGCCGCCTCTTCCGTGAGGTGCAACGCCCCGGCACCTACCTGGTCTGGTCCGAGTGGTCCGACCGTGAGGCCCTGGCCCGTTTCACGCACTCCCAAGAGTTCCGGGCCGTGACCGCCCTCGGGCGGGCGGAACTCTTGGCCAGCCCTCCGCGCCACCGGATCCTGCCCATCGACGACCTGGGGCGTTGAGGCGCCGACGCCCTGGTCCCTGCCCTTGCCGCGACCGGTCGCTCGGTCCCGCTCGGCGGGTGCTGGTCCAATCGTTCCTGGCCCTGCCACACCCCCGCGCGCACCCGCCGCCAGGTGGTCCCCATCTCGTTGATCAAGTGGTCCCCATCTCGTTGATCACGGACACCAGGCCCCCCGGCACGGGAGTGATGGCGGCGGTCAGGGACGGGTCGATGCGCACAGAGCACGGCGAGGGTCATGGCGTGGAGAACGGCTTCTTTCGTCTCAAGGGTGCCCACGGCGCGATCTCCCTGGCGGTGGATCCCCACGGACGGGGCGCCTGCCCGCGGCCGTTCGTCCTGCACGGGCACCTGGGAGATGAGGACATCGCCGGTCCCGCGCGATCCGCCTGGCCGGAGATGGAATCCTGGTCGAGCGGACCCACGGCCCGGGGGAGACCCTGCGGCTGTTGCCGGTGTGAGCGCGCACCTGGCGGGTGTGGGCAGCGGGCCCGCGGCGCCAGGTGCGCCGGAGCCGCGGCCCCACGTGCTAGACTGATATCGGGTGGTGGTGTGCGGGTGGACCTCGGGTCGCTCACCCAGTTCTTCCGGGAAGAGCCCGATGTGCGGTTGGCGTATCTGTTTGGGTCTCAGGCGCGGGGCGAGGCCGGACCGCTCTCGGACGTGGATCTTGCCGTCGTGCTCTCTGGGGATCCTGCCGGCCAGGGTGCGCGCCGCGATGTGCTGAACGGGTCCCTGACGCACCTTTTGGGCCGCAATGACGTGGATCTGGTGCTCGCGGACCGAGCGCCGCCACTGTTGCGCCACCGCATTGCGCGGGGGATCTGTATCTTTGCCCGCAACCCTGTGGAGGCGACACGCTTTGCCGCCACGGCCTTGCGGGACGTTGAGGACACGCGTCCGCTGCGGGACGCCGCGTACGCGGCCCAGAAGCGCAGGCTGGCCTTGGGCCAGGTGGGGCTGGCTCCGCAGTATCGGCGGGTGGGGCAGCGTGCCGAGAATTGACGTGGACTCCGTGCGGGAGCATCTCGCGGCCCTGGAAGCGACGCTACAGGAGCTTCAGGGAATGACGACCTGGAGCGTGGCTCAGCTCACCACAGATACCGTCCACCTCTGGGCGCTGGCCTACGGATTCCAACTGGCCGCGCAGAATGTCCTGGACATCTCAAGCCACATCGGCAGCGCCCTGCGCCTGGGCGCCGCCCCGGAAGACTATCACGGTGCCATCGTGGCGCTGGGCGAGACCGGGGTCCTGGACGCGGACTTCGCCAGGGTCCTGGCGCCGTTGGCCGGTCTGCGCAACATCCTGGTCCATGGCTATCTTCGTCTTGAGGCCGAGCGGCTGCACGAGGCCCTGGGGCATCTCGGCGACCTCCGCCGTTTCATCGCGGACATCCACGCCTTCCTGGAGGCGAATCCGGGCCTTTGACCCGTTGGCCTCGGTCAGAAAGCCGTACTCCTCGGACTGTTTCCAGAGGCGCAGTAGGCCGCAGAGGTCGTTGTACCAGATGAGCGGTACCCCCTGCTACAACCGCTCCAGGTTGAGGCGGAGGGCCGAGTTCCAGACGAAGCGGGCGTGCCCGGCCATTTTGGTGAGAACGTGCTCGATGTCCGGTGTCGGCTTCAGCTTGAAGCGGTATCCCCGCAGAACCTTCATGCCTTGGTCATCACTCCCTGCGGAGCGGAGAACACGTACCGAAACGCGCTGGTTCCAACACGGAGGTCGGTGCGAAAGCAGTGCGTTGCATCCCCATGCCTGAAGGCAGGGGCCTCGCGCTGATTTCCGGTAGGGCAGGACCGCGGACCCGGGAAGCGGCCGTCCCGCGCGCCCGGCGGGGGACCGGCCCGCGGCGGTGTACACTTCCTGCCATGGACCTCAGCGGACGGACCAACCCGGAGTTGCGCGCCCTGCACCTGGAGGCCTGGCAGGCCAAGGACATCGCGCTCTGCGCCCGTATCGCGGCCTGTCTGCACGAGCGGGAGCTTGCGTGGGCCGATCCCGAGCCCCTGGACATCTATGACGACTCGCTGGAGCATCGCGGCGTCAAGACGCGAGGCCTGGTGCACCTGGATGGGGACTGGCACCGCAGCTTTCACTGCTGGGTCGTGCTGCCCGAGCGTGGGACGCTGCTGGCGCAGCGCCGCGCGACCGCCAAACGGACCTATCCCGGCGCGCTGGACACCACCGTGGCCGGGCACTACCGGGCCGGGGAGGGCGTGCGCGAGGGGTGCCGGGAGGCAGATGAGGAGCTCGGCCTCAGCCTGGACCCGGACGCCCTCATCCCGCTCGGGCGCGCGGTGGACATGGCCCGGCATGGCGTGCTCCTCGACCGGGAGGTTGCGGATGTCTTCCTGTACGCCGCACACATCGGCCCCGACGAGCTGCATCCCGACCCGGCGGAGGTCGCGGCGGTCGTGGAACTGGATCTGGAGGCGGCCCTGGCCCTGTTCACCGGTGCCGCGGCCCAGGTGCCGGCCTGGGAGTACCCGGCGGGCGGGGGAGATCGCCTCCGGGTGCAGGTGACCTCGGGCGCGTTCACGCGCCATCACGACCGGTACTACGCCCGCCTCGCCCTGCAGGCGCGGCGGATCGCCGCCGGCGAGCCGCCGCTGCTCGTGTAGACGCAACGCTTTGTTCAAGGAGGCTTTACGGGTGTTTCATGAGTTCGCGCTATGCTCGCAGCAGCGGCCAGGAGGGCCGGAGGAAGGAGCGATCGATCGTGAGACCCGTCGT
>JAKAUG010000158.1 GCA_021827805.1 Bacillota bacterium
CTCCAGTGCCTCGGTCAAGAGTTCCCGTGCCTGCTCCAGGTCCCCGCCCTGGGCCAGGGCTACGCCCCAGGCCATCCGCGCCCTGGCGTAGGTGGCCTGAACGTCCTCGCGTCCGCGCAGGCCCACGGCGGCCATCGCGGCCTCGTAATCGGCGGCGGCCTGGCGGTAGACCAGGGTGCCGCGCTCGTCGCCGCTTGCGGCGAACCGGCAGGCCGCCGCCAAGCGGGCCTCGGCCCGCACCAGGGAGGCCCGCACGTTCCGCGGGTTCTCTGTCAGAAGCGCGCTGGCCACGTCGATCGCCTCGCGGGCGCGCTCCTCCGGACTGTCACCGAGCCGGGCCAGGGCCGTGCTCGTGGCGGCCGCGAGCAGTCGGGCCTCGGGGCCATCTGCCCGCATCTGGCGCAGGTGCGCCAGATCCTCCAGGACCCGATGACGCAGACCGAGTTCCTGGCGCCGCTGGCCGAGGTGGTGCTGCAGGCCGGCCAGCTCCGCCGCCATCTGTGCCCGATGGAACACCGTCTCTGCGGCGTGCGGCCGGAGCTCGAGCGAGGCGTCCAGATCGCCGAGCGCCTGTGTCAGCAGGGCGGAGGACTCTTGGATCGGCACCTGGGAGCGCAGCGAGGCGCGCGCCAGGGCGCGCTCGTGGAGCACGTCGGCCCGGCGTGGCTGTGCCCGCAGCACCAGGTCACACTCCTGCACGCACTCCAGCAGGAGATCGCTGGTTTCGGCATCGGGCGCCGGGCCCCGCAGCCAGGCCAGGCGCAGCAGGACCAGAGCCAGCTCGCGGTGGACCTCCAGGGGGCAGGGTTCCCGCTCGGCAGCCCGCCGATAGGAGGACAGGGCTGTGGCCAGCAGTTCGTGCACCTCGTCGCCGCGCCGGGGGTCGATGGCCATGGCCCAGCGGAAGAGCAACTGGGCGTGGATCGCCCATGGCTCACCGCGGGGCGAGCGCTCATTCAGGAAGCGCTCGACCAAACGGCGTGCGGTGGAAAACTGCCCGAACCCGGCCAGGTATCCCGCCAGGGCGCGCATCAGCCATGTGCCCAGTTGTTCCAAAGGTCCTCCCGCCCGGGCCGGCTGCCGCCCCGCGTGTCGGGGCGCACCCCAACCATAGCAGGCCTGGGCGTTCTTGGCCCGGCGAAGCGTACGCACACACCCGCCGATCACCATCCCCTGGCTCGCCCGCCGACTCAGGCCGGCCAGATGCGCGGCGAGAGCCAGACCGCGAGCGTGAGCGCCAGCACGGCAAAGGGCAGGCCCAGGCGGAGGTAGTCCTTGAGGCCGTAGCCGCCCGGACCACGGACCAGGATGGCCGGCTTGCTGGCGATGGGGGTCACGGGGGTGGCGACCGCGGCCACGAGCAGTGTGGCGACCGCGGCCTCGACGGATAGGTGGCTGGAGCGGGCCAGAACCACGCCCACCGGGGTCATCACGGCGGCGGTGGACACGTTGGAGAGGATCTGGGTGCACAGGGCGGTGGTGGCGGCCAGCCCCGCCAGGGCCGCCTCGGGGCCCCAGTGCTGGCCGAGCGCCCCCAGCCAGGTTGCCAGCACCGCGCCGAGCCCCGAGCGCGACACGGCCTCGCCCAGCGGTACCACCCCCGCCAGCAGGACCAGCACACGCCACTGCACGGCGTCGTAACCGTCCCTGGCGCGCAGCGCCCCGCCCAGAACAAGGACCGCCGCGGCCGCCAGCGCCGCCACGGCCAGGTCCAGAGACCCGGTGGCCGTCACGGCCACGAAGGCCGCCAGCACGGCCAGAGCCAGCCAGGGGCGTCGCCCAACCACATCGCCTGGCTCCACAGCGTTGAGCCAGGCGATGTGGCCCTCCGCCTGCAGTTGCTGCAGGAGATCACGGTCCCCGCGGCTCAGCAGGACGTCCCCGGCCTCGAGGCGTAGGTTGGCGAGTCTTCCGGACAGGGTCTGGCCGTGACGCCAGATGCCCAGCACATGCATCCCCACAGCTCGGACCCTCAGGGATGCCAGGGTGGCACCCACCCAGTCGGAGCCTGGCGGGAGCAGCCCCTCCGCCGTTGGCCGGAGCGCGGCGGGGGGCTCAGAGGTGGCCGCGAGCCCGGCGATGCCGTCCGCCGACCCGGCGACCAGCAGCAGATCCCCCTCCCCGAGCACGCGGTCCGGACCCGGATCCTCCTGTCGCAGGCCGGCGCGCTCGACCGCCAGAACATCCACGCCGTACTCCGCGCGGAGGCCGCTCTCACGCAGCGTACGGCCGACCAGGGGCGAGCCGGGCAGCACCCGCATCTCGCCGAGATAGGACCGCAGCGCCTCGAGTGCCCCGGTCAGGTCGGTCCCCTGAGGTCTTGGCAAGAGCCGCCCCGCGACGACCGCATAGACCACGCAGAGCCCCACCATGGCGACCCCAATAGGCAGAAGGGTCAGCATGCCCATCGGTCGCAGCCCCATGCCCTGGAGCACGCCGTTGGCCACCACATTGCCGCTGGTACCCACCAGCGTCAGCGTGCTACCGGCCATGACCCCCAGGGCGCCCAGCAGATAGAGGTGCTGGGGGCGGACGCGGCCATGGCGCGCCAGCGCGGCCACCATCGGGATCAGGCTGATCGTCGCCGCGGTGCTCTCGAGCACGCTCGTCAGGCCGGCTCCCGCCAGTACGGCGAGGATGCGCGCCCGCAGGGGGCTGCGGCCCGCGTGCCGGATCAGCCAACTGCCGAGACGACCGGTCAATCCGGTCCGCCGCAGGCCTTCGGCGACCGCCATCATGGAGCCCACCAGCAGGACCGCCTCACTGCCGAACCCCGCCAGCAGGTTCGGCAAGGGCAGGACGCGGCCCAGGGCCAGGGCCAGCCAGACCAGGGCACCGACCACGTCCACGTCTGCCCGGCCGCTGACGTTGAGCGCCGCGGCCAAGAGCAGCACGCCCAGGACGTACCAGGCGGTCGCGCCCACCGCATCCCCCCCCAGGTGATGCATTCCGCTCCTTGCCCGCCGCGTCCTGCGCAGGCCCACCCTCACAAACTGGGCCGGTTCCCCGAACTGGGCATTAGCGGCAACGTGCAGGACGCCGCGGGACGACTCCCGGAACCGGACTTCGAGGCTGTACCAGGGAGGGATGCTGGATGCGCGGTTTCAGGACTCTAGTCTCGGCCGCCCTGGCGGTGGGCATGCTGCTCGGCGTGGCCGGAACGGCCTTCGCGGACGGTCCCGGCCACAATGGGGGCAAGGGCCCATCCCTGCGGGGCGCGGTGGCGCAGCAGGCCCACTTCGACGATCTCGGCGGGGACGGCTGGGCCCAGCCGTTCATCACGGAACTGGCCATGCAGGGGATCGTCGAGGGGGAGGCCCCGGGGGTCTTCGCACCCAATCAGGGCGTGACCCACGCCCAGGCGATCACGATGGTGGACCGGCTCCTGGCTCCGCCCGGGGTCGCCCAGACCGACGGACAGGCCCTGCTGAAGACCAGTGGCTACCTGAAGTTCAGCGACGCCGCGTTGATCCCCAGTTGGGCGGCGCCGTACGTGGCCTTCGCGGTGCAGGATGGGGTCATTGCCAACAGCGGCGTCCTTGAGCCCGACGCCGTGGCCACGCGTGCCTGGGCCGCCAACCTCATCGTGCAGGCCGTACAGGCCAGCGGGGACCTCAGCGCCTCCCAGGAGGCCGCCTACGCGGCCACCAGCGCCGGCTTCAGCGACCAGAGCTCCATCCCGAGCGCGGATGTGGCGGCCGTCAACGTCGCGGTGGCGCTCGGCATCGTGAGCGGGTTCCCTGACGGCACCTTCCGGCCCGCGGTTCCGGTGACCCGCGCCGAGTTCGCCAAGATGGTGGCGGTCGTGGACCACATCTTCCAAGCCAGCCGCAATGGCGAGCAGGTGGGTACCGTGGTTTCCCTGAGCACCAGCGCCGACACCGTCACCCTGACGACCTACGGCTCCGTCTACGGGATGGCGGGCTCGACGACCACGACCTACACGTTGGCGCCCAATGCCGTGATCTACATCCTACCAAGCCGCGGCCAGGCCCAGGTGGGTTCCCTGAGCCAGGTCAGCGCCGGTGACCACGCGCGCTATTTCGTGAACACCAACGGCCAGATTGCCTCGATGTGGGTCAGCTTCCGCACGACCGAGGTGGAGGGCGTCATCTCCCAGGTGACGAGCGGCCAGATCACCGTGGTCTCCGAGGGTGCCTCGCAGACTTACAGCCTGGCCCCCGGAGCACTGATCCAGCGGGGCCATGCCGACCTCACGGCTTCCGCCCTGCAGGCGGGGCAGAGGGTGCACCTTCAGGTGCACGGCGGCGCTGCCGTGTTGGTCCTCGTGCAGGGATCTCCCGCGCAGCATCCGTCCACGGGGCACCAGTCTGGCAAGGACAACGGGCATAAGGGCGGCGATTCCGGGAAGGATGGGTCCGGCGCCGGCCAGCAGGACAACTGACGACCAAGGAGCCGCTTGTTCCGGCGGTGGGGGCGGTGGGTGCCACGCAAGGCGCCCGCCGCCCCCACCTGTCTGCAGGAGGCGCGCCACGTTGGCTCCGAGTGTCTCGGGATGGCAGAGGAGAGCCTCGGTCGGGCGCGAACGCGGTAGCGGGGAGGCGATGGGACGTTGGATGGCGACCGGTTGAAGCGCCTGGCCTCGGCGCTCTTGGCGGATGTGCTCGCGGTGGGTTCGGTGGCCACGGCCGGTCCGGCGCTGAGCCCTGTCGAGGAGGGCGAGGTGCTCCGGGGGATCGAGTTGCGCGTCGCGCGCCTCGTGCACGGGGCCGGACTGGGCGCCGAAGCCGATGATGCGGAGGGCCTGAGCCGTTTCCGGCAGGCGCACCCGGACCTCTTTCACGGCAGTGCCAGGGACCGCCACCGTGCCGCCACGCGCCGCGACGGGGACTGACTGGCGCAGGAGGCCGGGGGCCCTCTGGGGTCGAATCCCACAGACGGGATTCCGACCTCGGGTGACAGGAGCGTGTCCGTCATGCTGCCCTGCCTGTATTGCGAGTCCGCGGCCGGCGCTCTGGGGCAGGCCGTCGTGTTTGAAGATTCGTACGTTTTGGC
>JAKAUG010000396.1 GCA_021827805.1 Bacillota bacterium
TGGCGCGGACGGCGATGATCCCACCGTCGAGTTCGACATCGCTCCAGCGCAAGGCCAGGGCTTCACCCAGCCGCAGACCCGTGTGCAGGAGGAACGCGGAGAGAGGCGCCAAACGCTCCTCCTTGCGCCGCCGCCATGATGGCGATGGCCTCCTGCAAGGTGAAGCCTGCGCGCATGCGGGGGCTACGCAGGGCAGGGCGTGCCCGAAGTGCCGGATTGGCGGCGACTAGCCCGCGTCCGCCTGTTGCCCGCAGCCCTGAAAGGGGCAAGTTCTGGGCCAAAAGGGGCCAGAGCCTGGTTGGGCGGACGTGTGGAAGACCGAGAGACCGGTTTGTACACAGTTTTCTACCCAGGCGATCACAGGCTCGTTGCCGAAAGCCTCGTATTCAGCGTGAGACGTGACGGAGCGTGAAACATGGCGGCAGCACAACAGCGTCCGAACATCCTGCTGATCACGGCAGACCAGATGCGCCACGACTGTCTCTCTGTTGGCGGCCATCCCGTTGTGCGGACACCACATCTCGACGCGCTCGCCGCGCGGGGTGTCCGCTTCACCAACGCCTATACCCCCTATCCCGTCTGTGCTCCGGCCCGAATGTCCATCCTGAGCGGGCAGTTCGCGCACGCCCATGGCGCCACGGGCAACCAGGCCATGTTGCCCCCGGGCCAGCCGACGATCGCCAGCCTGGTCCACGCGGCAGGGTATCGGACGGCGGCGATTGGCAAGATGCATTTCTGGCCTCCCTATGCGGAGGTTGGCTTCGAGCACATGCGTTTGGCAGAGCAGAACGGCTCCGGGTGGAAGGTGGATGACTACCACAGCGACTACTTGGCCGAACGCGGCCTACTCGATCAATGGGACCTGTGGGATCAGCAGCGGCCGTACCGCGACCAGGCACCGCCAGAATACTGGGAAAGCTTCGGCGCACGGGCCTCTACCCTGCCGGAGGAACACTACAGTACGACATGGATCACCGACGAAACCATCGCCTGGCTCCGGCAGGCCGACTCCCGACCGTTCTTCGCCTGGGCATCCTTCATCAAGCCCCACCATCCCTTTGATCCGCCGCACCCATGGGATGAACTGTACGACCCCGCAGCCATCCCGCCCCTTGGGGATCCCACAGAGGCCCTGGCCAAGCCGCTCATGACGGCGGGCGGCCGCCGGGACCCCCGGGGTGGCTACTTCGATCTGCGCAACCTCTCGCAGCAGGCCTTTGCGCGCGTCGCGGCCCTGTACTACGCAGCGATCAGTCACATCGACCACCACGTGGGACGCATGCTAGACGTGCTGCGCGAACTGGGGCAACTGGACAATACGCTGGTGATCTTCACCAGCGACCACGGGGACTACATGGGCGACTACGGCCTCATCCTGAAGACGCCAAGCGTTCCCTACGATGCCCTGGCGAAGGTCCCGCTCATCATCAGCGGACCGGGCTGCCGGCGGGGAGCCACCTCGGAGGTCCTCACCTCTCTGGTCGACCTCTTGCCGACTGCCGCCACGCAGGCTGGTGTCCCCGTCCCGAAGTTCGTCCAGGGGTGCGACCTTCAACCGGTGCTCGCCGGGGCGGCTGGCCCAGCACCGGTCCACCGGCGCGCCGCCGTGTTCTCCGAAACCCGCGAAATCAAGGCCGTGCGTACCGATCAGCACAAGTACCTCTATCATCGGCGTCTGGGCATTGAGGAGCTATACGATCTCGCGGCGGACCCAGGAGAACGCCGCAATCTGGCCACGGATCCGGCGTCGGCACCACTGTGCGCCGACATGCGCCATCGCCTTCTGGACTGGATGATCGACACGGAGTGGGAGCGCCAGACGCACTCCGGACGGTATCGCGACCTTGTGGACCGTGGGTGGATCCGGGTCTGACGGCACTGCGAGCCTGGGGACTGCGCGATGCCGTCACGGACGCGTGCCGACGGGCGTCCCATCGTGGGCTCGGCGGGACTGCAACCCGCAACCCGGTGATGGAGAGGTGTCTGGCAGCCTCCTCCGTCTCGTTCTGGTGTTCGCTTCGATTCGCGCAGGGTGTGCGCTGCAAGGACCCCACGCGCCACCAGCCAAGCAATCCACGAAGTCGGGTCATCTGAGGATGGCCGCTGATGGAGGGATGGTGTTGGCCGCAGAGCACCGCGCGCACCGTCGGGTCGGGCACGCGGCATCCGGAGCCGGGATCTTGCTGCTGATGGCCGTCCTGGCGGGCTGCGCGGCGCGCACAAGCCGACCGACCCCTGTGGTTCGCTTTGACGCCCCTATCCGGCAGGCCCTGGCCTTCCTCTCTGGACAGACCGGCGTGCCACTCCAGGCACCCGCTGGCAACGTGGGGAATCTCGACGGCGGCCCGGCCCGGGTTCCGTTCGGCGCGTGGGTGCGCGCTGACCACCTCGCGTACACCGTCGCGGTCGGGCTGTGCGCACCGGCGGCCGGGTGGCGGCAGGTGGTGGCCAGCCAGTGTGACGGCAGCATCGCCAGCATTGTCGCCGGCTTCCGCTTCGGTGGCACGGCCTACCAAAGCCGGGCGACGGCGGTGACCAGCCTCGCGCGGCCGGAGCCCAGCGGGCCTGGCGTCACGGTCCAGCTGGGCGCGGGATTGTCTGGCCTCAGCTGGGATGACGGAACCATCCTCGACTGGCACAGCGGCGGCTGGACCTTCAGCGTGGACACATCCCTCTGTCCCACTACCCTCGGCGCCCGCACGGCGAAGCAGATGGCGGGAACCGTCGCGGCCGCCGCTAGGGCACCGGGATTGCCGGCTGGCCCTGGAATGCTGGTGTTCCAGGCCGCCTGTGGCGATTCCAGTTCAGCCAGCGCGCGTGCGTCCTGGGTGCGGGGCGCCTATGTGTATTGGGACAGCGTCATGGGCTACCGCCCGGCCACCGCACTGTCACTTGCCCGTATGGGGCGCGTGTACCCGTGACCACGCTTTGCCGCACAAGGGGGCTATGTGAGTACTTGCAGGACGTCGCGTTGCGACATGCGGAAAGGATGGCACAGCAACGCGGGGGCCCGAACTCTGCCGCAGATGTCTGCGGTTTGGTTCGGGCTCCCTCGCACGAGATACCTGGGCGGGATGCTGCTGTCAGGCCGCCACGGACGCTGAATGCAAAGCAGCTACCGACGGCCCGTGTAGCGCAAGCCGTGTACCGCTACTTCTTCGTCGAACTGTGGGTCGCGTGCGCCTTAGCGGCTTCTTTTGCGTGGTGCGCAGCCAAGGCCTCGTGGCCAGCGGCGTGGTGCCCGGCCTCAGCCGCTTGGGCGGAGCGGCCCGCCTCATGATGGTCCGCGGCCTCCTCGTGGTGCTTGGCCGCCTCCTTGTGATGCTCCGCAGCCTTGCGATGATCCGCTGCCGCCGGATGTGCCTGTCCCGTCATCGGTGTCGCCATTTGAGTGGCTCACCCCTTTCGAGGACCAGCGTAGTTGCCGCTGACACGGCACCGGCAAACGTTTCTCGCCCGGCGCGTCGGGTTTCCCGTTTCTTTGGGTGCACCCCGGCCGCCCTTCCCTTGGCCGCCAGATCCTCGCTCGCCGTGATGACACGCTCCGCATGAGGACCTGCGCCTCGGCGATCACGATCAGAAGCCATGGCAGACGTTCTCCCGCACACGCCTGGGCGTTGGGTCCGAGAGCTTTGCGCACCCCGGCCCGTTCCAGCGTCGCGTATCGTTGGCGCATTTCGGCCACCGCCTGCCCCGGGTCGGCGCCGCAGCGGTTGAGGCACGGCGCGGTAATCCGAGAACTCCACCCGTTTGGGGTCGATGAGCGCCAGACGGAGTTTGGCTGGGCTGTACCGGAGGAGCAGGGCACGAGGGTCACGTGGAGGTAGACGCTCTTGCCGGCCCCCGTGCCAGCCCGCGACGTCCATGTCAGTGGGCTCCCGTCCGTCGCCACGCCCAGCGGCGCCACCATATCGCCCTTCGCCGTCCGCGTCCGGGCCAGCACCGCGCGCAGCGACACGGTTGTCCGGCGGCGGTTGGGCACCTCGACGGCGGAGCAGCATGGGAACCCGGTCGCACGCCGCACCATGAGCCCGCCCTCGCCCAGACGAAAACGCAGGTCGTCGGTCAGGCGGGGGATACGAGCGGCGGAGGGGCCGTTCGGTGGTCGCACGACCACCATCGTGACGGTCGGCCCGGTGCGGGTGGCCACCAGCCTGGCGTCGGCGGTGCCCTGCGCCTGCAACGCGGCTGGGACTCGCTGGGCGGTGGCCGCGCCGTTTTCCTGGTCGCGGTGCGCGGGGGCGGTGCCGCCAGCAGTGCCAGCGGGGGCAGGCCCGCTCCGAGGGCGAGGCGTCATCCACGGGGGTGCCATCCTGGCCGCCGGAACCCATCCGGGACGACATCTCTGCCCTCCCCGTCAGTCGTCTCTGCCACGGAACCCGGCCGCATTTGCAGCCAGCGCGCCATCTGCCGTTTCCACCAGCGAGGCGCCCGACGACAACAACCCCGCCGCCCGGGCCAAGAATCCGTATGCCGCGTGCTCGCGGACGGCGGCTGAGGCGAACGCGGTACGGTGCTGGGTGGGGCAGTGCCCCGCGCCCGCGCCGCGGTGATGCCGGGCAGCAGGGTCAGGAAGTGGCCGTACTCGGCCAAGAGCCAGGCACGGTGCCGCGCAGCCCAGGGCCCAAACACGGCGAGCGTCGTAGCCTCGGCGATGAGGCCAAGCAGCATGGCGAGGCGAAGGCCGGGCGTACCCAGGTGCCACTGCAGGCAGACCAGGGTTGCGGCGTCGGCCAGCAGCTGAACCCGCGCAACGTGGTACCGCTGGTACAGGCACCTGCTCCAAGCAACCGGGCTTCCGCCAGTTCGCTTCCACAACCAGCGACACTATGCGTGGGGCTCGGTCATGCTACGCGCCGCCTGATTGTGCCCTGATTCCCCGCATTGTTCTGCATCGACCCCTCCCAATAATAAGTGACATCCAGTGGGGCGCATGAAGACCATGGGATATCTGCCTCCGAGCTGCCACGGCTTGTGTGTGCTTGTGAAGGGGGACACTGCAGATTGTGTCCC
>JAKAUG010000464.1 GCA_021827805.1 Bacillota bacterium
GGTGATCGCCGACCGTACCCGCCGTGGCCGCCAGCACTGGGTCGAGCAGGGCGCGCTCGTCACAAGCGGTGTTCCCTACGGCTACCGCTTCGTCCCGCGCACAGCCGACCACCGGGCGACCATGGAGGTCGATCCCGAGCAGGCGGCAGTGGTCCGCGAAATCTTCGCCACGCTCACTGACGAGCACATGGCCTGCCGCGCCATCTGCCGCCAGCTGACCGAGCGCGGCACCCCCGCGCCCAAGGGCGGCCGCATCTGGCACCCATCGGTGCTGCAGCGCATCGTGACCAACACGGCCTATGTCGGCCGGTTCGTGTACGGCAAGAACGAGGCGGCCGAGCCGCAGCGCGCGTTCAAGCCGGTCGGCGAGCGCAACCGCAAGAAGTCTTCACGCAAGGCCCTGCCGGCGAAGCAGTGGGTGACCATCCCCTGCGAGCCGATCATCGACGAGGCCACGTTCCGATCCGCGCAGGCGCAACTGGCCGCGAACGCGCAATTCTCGCCCCGACACAACACCCGGACCGAATACCTGCTCCGGGGCCTGATCCGGTGCGGATCGTGCGGCGGCGCCTACGTCGGCGCGACGACGAAACGCGGCCATGGACGGGTCGACCGCTACTACCGCTGCAACTCGCGCGACCCGTACAGCATCGGCGTCCGCACCGTCTGCCGCGCGCCGTACGTCCGGGCGGACGAGGCCGAGCGCACCGTCTGGGAGACGTGCCTCGACCTGCTCCAGCCGGAGGTGCTGGCCGAGGAGTACCGGCGGCGGATCGCGGAGGACGAACAGGGCGGCGACGAAGCCGAGGCCCGCAAGGTCCAGGCCGACCTGAAGGCGGTCGAGCGGCAGGAGCGCCGCTGGCAGGAGGCCTACGCCGCGGAAGCCATCGACCTCGCTACCCTGAAGGCGCGGATGGACGCCTGTAGGACGCAGCGGCAGGCCTTGGAGATCCGCTTCGCCACGCTCGGCCAGGCCCGAGAGCGCCGGGCGCACGAGGCCCAGGTCATTGCCTCCCTGGAGGCCTTCGTCGCGAGCGTCGGCGCAGGCCTGGAGACCGCCGACTTCGCCAAGCGCCAGCAGGTCATCCGGCTCATGGTGGAGCGCGTCGTGGTCGAGGAGGGCGGGCACCTGCGGATCGAGTTGGCGATCCCGCTGGGCGGTGCGGGCGATGGAGGCTCAGGCGGCGGGTCGCGGCACGGCGGAGGCGATTCCGGTTCGTATGCATTGCGTCCTGACCGTGTTCGGGCCGAGGTAGCCGACGATCTGGCCCTGCTCGATCGCAAAGCTGACGCCAGCCACAGCCTCGACCGGGGCATAGGATCGAGTGAAGAGGCCCCCGGCACGCCGGCCAGCGGTATCGCGCCCCCGGAGGACGCGGAAGGTCTTGCGCAGGTCATCGGCGCGGATGGCCTGCACAGGCGGCCCCCTTCCCGTTCGCGGACTTCGGATTCAGGCGTTCAGGCACTCTATTCCAGAGGGCAGCAGCCGACTCCTGCGGAACAGTGCTGAGGGATTGAACACCCTTTCCCTCGGAGAACGAGACAGTTGTCGAGATCCCACCGTTCGGAGCGCTGCTCGCCACCGCGCTCCCTGCGCTGGCGTCGCCATCCCTCCAACCCCCCAGCCACCTGCTGCCGGCGCCACAGAGACAGGTGCGAGCGCTACAGCCCTTCCCGCCGCGGCAACGTCCCCAACTGCTCCGAAGCCTCACACCGCTGCGCCCCCGTAAGCACTCGCGGCTTGTACCCCATCGTGAACCGCCGCCGATGCCGAACATCCCGCACTTCCGGATCCGGAGCCCGGACCTGCTTCGTCCGGCAGGGATGTCGGTTCTCGGGTGGCGGCGGCGTAGCTGTCGAGGCACCGAAAGAATCGAGGGACCGGGGGTCGCGGGGGCTGGGCGGGCCGAAAGGGATCCGGGCAGGGGGACCGGGGAGGCGACGGGTGGCCTCCCCGAGGGTGCGCATAAGCGCGTACTCGCGCGCACTGTCTGCAACGTGCGGGTTGCGATCCACGTGGCCCGCGGGGCGTCTGCCGCCGGCCGAGAGCCGGAAGGTGGCGTTGTTGGGGCCATCGGCCGCCGGGGCCAGATCGAGGGAACCGCACAGGTCCCACCGGGGCCGCACGGTCTCCGCGCGTGTGGAGGAGTGACGCCGGGGCCGGATCCACGGGCGGAGTCCATCGGGCCCCCCATCGCCATCCGCGGCGGAGGCCGCACGCGTTACGGTCGGTGCCGTCACCGGGCCGTCGCGGTCCGGTAGCGATGGACGGCCAGGGGCAGAAAGACGGCCAGCAGCAGCAGCGAATACCCGGCCGAGGCCAGGACGGCATGGTGGAGCGGCCAGGCGCCGGACGGCGGGGCCGCCCCAGGATCGCCGAAGAGCTGGCGGCAGGCGGCGACGGTGGCGCTGAGCGGGTTCCAGTTCGCGACCGAGCGCAGCACTCGCGGCATGCCGGCCGTGGGCACGAAGGTGTTGGCCACGAAGGTCAGCGGGAACATGAAGACGAAACCAAACACCTGCGCCGTCTCGGGTTGGCGGACGATGAGGCCGATGAACGTGCCGAGCCAACTCATGGCGAAACCGAAGAGCAGGAGCAGGGCGATGCCGGCAGCCGTCTGGTCGAGGCCGTGATCGGTCCGCCAGCCGATGAGCAGTCCGCACCCCGCCATGACGGCCACGGCGAGGACATTCTTGATCAGGTCCGCGGCGGTCCCGCCCAGCAGGACGGCCGATCGCGCCATCGGCAGCGAGCGGAACCGGTCGATCACGCCCTTGGCCATGTTGTTGGCCACGGCGACGGCGGTGGTGATGGCAGTGAAGGCCAGGCTTTGGGTGAAGATGCCCGGCATCAGGAAGGATCGATAGCTGCCGCCGCCGGGGACGGTGATCGCGCTGCCAAAGACGTAGGCGAAGAGCAGGACGAACATGAGGGGCTGGATCGTGACGTCCATCAGCTGCTCCGGGACGTGCGCGATGTGCGCGAGGTTGGCGCGCACGACCGTCAGCGCGTCGGCGACGGCCCAGCGCATCCGGCCGACCAGCGTCGCCGGGGGCGGCGGCACGGGCACTTCCGGGTCCTGAGCCATCAACGGCCTGCCCCCCTCTCGGACGGTGCGGCACCGGCCGTGGGGGCGGGCTGCCGGTCCTGCGTCGTACCGCTGCCTGTGAGGCGCAGGAAGACCTCGTCGAGCGTGGGCCGGCGCAGGTCCAGTTCCTCGACGCCGATGCCGGCGGCGTCCAACTCGCGGACGACGGCGGCCAGCGCGGCGACCCCGGTCGTCACGGCCACGGTGGCGCGGCGCTGACCGGGTGAGACCTCCGCCTCGGCACCGGTCGCGCGGCGCAGGGCCGCCGCCGCGTCCGGCAGCCGGTTCGGGTCCCCCACCACGAGATCGATGCGCTCGCCGCCCACGAGGCGTTTGAGCTCGCCCGCGGTTCCCGCGGCGATCACACGGCCCAGGTCCAGCACCACGATGCGGTCCGCGAGGCGGTCGGCCTCTTCGAGGTACTGGGTGGTGAGCAGCACCGTCGTTCCCCCGTGGACCAGCCCCTCGATCGCCTCCCACAGGCTGAGCCGGCTCGCGGGGTCCAGCCCGGTGGTCGGCTCGTCGAGGAAGAGGACGGGAGGCGCAGCGACCAGGCTGGCCGCCAAGTCCAGGCGGCGGCGCATCCCGCCTGAATAGGTCTTGGCGAGGCGGCCGCCCGCGGAGGTCAGCCCGAAGCGCTCCAGCAGCTCGTCGGCGCGCCGCGCCGCCGCCCGCTGGGCAAGGTGATACAGCCGTCCGACCATCTCCAAGTTGGCGCGGCCCGTCAGCAGTTCGTCGACGGTCGCCTGCTGGCCGGCCCAGCCGATCCGATAGCGGAGTCGCTCGGCGTCGCGCACCACGTCACAGCCCGCGACCGTGGCGCGCCCGCCGTCCGGGCGCAGGAGCGTCGTGAGGATGCGGACCATGGTGGTCTTGCCCGCCCCGTTCGGGCCCAGCAGGGCGCACACCGTTCCGGTCTGGACCGCGAGGTCCACGCCCTGCAGGGCCCACGTGCGGCCGAAGCGCTTCTGCACACCCTCGGCCACAACCGCCAAGGCGTCGTCGGGCGCTGCGCCTCCCTGCTCGGCGGCGGTCACCGAACCACTTCCCCTCGGGGCTTCCGGGCGGGACTCGCGAGGCGCCAGCGCCGAGGGCGCCCGTGGTGACCGTGGCGCCAGCGTGGCACGGCCCGCACCGCCCCGACACCGCGGGCGATGGGGGCCGTGCCCGCGGGTGGCCACGCGTCTGCCGTGGCCGGTAGGCTGCCTGGCGCAGCCTACCACGGGAGCCCGCGAGGCGGCAACGTGCGAGGGAGGGGCCATCCCCAGCGGTCTCGCGAACGTGATGACGCGCGCACCCGACCAACCAGCCGAGCCAGGTTAACGGCCGCGCTGTCCTCGACACAGGAGGGTGAGGCCCGGCGTTGCCGCTGGCGCCCCCAGTCGCACCGTACGTGCGCCTTTCCCGCATGCGGCGCGCCGATGCTGTGTCGTGGCCAGACACCATCACCTGTACGGCTTCGTATGAACACCAAGAACCGCAACGGCTGAGCCGAAATTCCAGACGGTCAAGAGCGGAAAGCCCGCGGTGGTGAGGGTTCGAGACGCAGGGGGCATAGCATTTGTGTCCATCACCTCATGCGGGTGGTCGACACCACAGAAGATACCAGAAGAGTGGGGTCTGAACAAAGAGAGGGGCGGAATGTTCTTGTCCACATTCTGGAGGTCACAGTCTCTGGGATCCTGTCGCTACGGCACTTCTGCGCTTCTTGTCACGGAACTCTGGCCCATCCACGGTCGACTGGCTCGACGTTCCGGCGCCCGTGACGGTCGGGATGGAATCCACACATTTCACGTCACACGTTGCTGTGCGGTGGGGCCGTAACCGGCGCCCTGTCCTCCGAAACGGGGATCCGGGCCGGAACTCCGCGGGCTGTGCAGAGTAACAGCCCGCTCCCTCTCGGGAAGGACTCCCTATT